>NZ_JBHXAW010000065.1:0-17667 GCF_042726645.1 Isoptericola sp. NPDC060257 | reverse complement strand
GCGCCCATGCCGGAGGAGTACGTCTTCATCGGCAGGTAGATCGACTTGCCCAGGCCGGCGAGCTCCTTGACCTCGGGGACGGCCGCCTCCGCCTGCGTCGGCGTCAGGCCCATGGCGAGGCAGCCCAGCCGGATGTTCTCCTCGCCCGACAGGTCCGGCACCAGTGCTGCGTTGACGCCGATGAGCACGGGTGTGCTCTCGGCCAGCACGCGCCCCTTGGCGGGGTTCTCCAGCCCGGCGATGATGCGCAGCAGCGTGCTCTTGCCGGAGCCGTTCTGGCCCACGAGGCCGATCTGCTCGCCCGACTTCGCCACGAACGAGATGCCCGACAGGGCGCGCACCAGCACCTTGGGGTCGTTGCCGAGCACGGTGCGGGCGGCGCGGACCACCGGGTTGACGCGCCGCTTGCGCTCGGCGGCGTCGGTCGACGGCACGCGGTACCGGACGCTCACGTCCTGCACGGCCACGGTCGCCTGCGCGAAGGGGTCCGCGACGGCGAGGTCAGACACGGCCATAGGACTCCTCCGCGCGCCAGAAGACGACGAAGCCGACGACGAGCGTCCCGATCGCCCAGCCGCCCAGTCCGAGCCAGGTCGGCAGGCTCGGCACGGCCCCGTAGAGGAGGGTGTCGCGAGCGGCGTCGAGGACCATGTACATCGGGTTGGCCTCCATGATCCCGACGATCCACGGGTAGTCCTTGAACCGGTCGATCGAGAAGAACACCGCCGACCCGTACAGCCAGAATCGCATGAGCACGCTGATGAGCTGGTTGAGGTCGGGCAGCGCGGCAGCAGCCCTCGCGAGCAGCAGGGCCAGCCCGGTGGTGAACAGGACCTGCAGCACCAGCACGGCGGGGAACAGCGCGGCGGCGGCGGTCCAGTTCTCCTGGTCGGGCAGCACCAGGATCAGCACGAACATGGCGCCGAGGGTGGGTGCCAGGTTGAGGATGCCGCGGAGCACCACGGAGATGGGCAGCGAGGCACGGGGGAAGCTGAACGCCCGGATGAGGTTGCGTCCGCTGGCGATCGACTTCGCGCCCCCGGTCACGCACTGGGTCGTGAACTGGAAGAGGAAGACGCCGATGACCAGATAGCCGAGAAAGTTGTCGATGCCACGGCTCGACTTCAGGACGAGCCCGAAGATCAGGTAGTACGCCAGTCCGTTGAGCATGGGGTTGATGACCAGCCACGCCTGCCCGAGCAGCGTCTCGCGCGTGCCGCTGGTGACCTTGGCCCGCGCTTCGGCCCACAGGAAGTGCCGCCGCTTCCACAGCTGCGCGAGGTAGGTGCGGATCGGGGGCCGTGCACCCACCTGCGAGAGCCGGCCGGTGGAGACGACCTCGAGGGTGGAGGCCTGCTTGCCGAACAGGTCGGCGTACAGGTCAGCCGGGCGCGCGTCAGCGCCCTGCCGAACATCACCCTCGTACGTCATCGCCCCGCATCCTAGAGTGAGCGCGGGCATCCCTGGACGCCCTGTCATCCCACGGATGCCTCGATGAAGGACAGCGAACGTGCAGATCTCGGTGATCGGTCTGGGCTATCTCGGCGCGGTGCACGCGGCGAGCCTGGCCCACCTCGGGCACGACGTCGTGGGGGTCGACGTCGACGCCGAACGGGTGGACGCGCTGGCCGCGGGCAAGGCCCCGTTCTTCGAGCCGGGGCTGGACGACCTGTTGTCGCAGGTCATGGGAACGGGCCGACTGACCGTCTCGACCGACATGGCTGCGGCCGCCGGGTCGCAGGTGCACTTCGTGTGCGTCGGGACGCCGCAGCGGAAGGACGGCCCTGCGGCGGACCTCGCCTTCGTCGACGCCGCAGTGGGTGAGCTGGTCGAACACCTGGGGGCAGGCGAGATCGTGGTGGGCAAGTCCACCGTCCCGGTGGGCACCGCGCAACGACTGGCGGGCGTCGTCGCGGCGGCGCAGCCCGGGGCGGTGCTCGCCTGGAACCCGGAGTTCCTGCGCGAGGGCTTCGCCGTCCAGGACACCCTGCGCCCCGACCGCCTCGTCTACGGCGTGCCCGACGGCGCGGCGGGGGAGCGCGCCGTGGCCCTGCTCGACGCCGTCTTCGCCGCACCGCTCGCCGAGGGCGTGCCCCGCATCGTCATGGACTACCCGACGGCCGAGCTGGTGAAGGTGGCCGCCAACTCGTTCCTCGCCACCAAGATCTCCTTCATCAACGCCATGGCGGAGCTGTGCGAGGTAGCGGGGGGCGACGTCGCGCGCCTCGCGGACGCGATCGGCCATGACGCGCGCATCGGACGCCGCTTCCTCAACGCCGGCCTGGGCTTCGGGGGAGGGTGTCTCCCCAAGGACATCCGCGCCTTCCGTGCCCGCGCCGGCGAGCTCGGGGCGGGCGACGCCGTCGCCTTCCTGGGCGAGGTGGACGCCATCAACGCGCGGCGCCGCACCCGCATGGTCGACCTGGCGTCCGAGGTGCTTGGCGGGATGGTCGACGGCGCGGAGGTCACGGTGCTCGGCGCCGCCTTCAAGCCCGACAGCGACGACGTCCGCGACTCGCCCGCCCTCGACGTCGCGGCCCGCCTGTCCGAGCTGGGCGCGGTCGTCACGGTCCACGACCCGCAGGCCATCGACAACGCCCGCGCCAAGCAGCCGCACCTCCACTACGAGCGCGACCTGGAGGCTGCGCTCGCCGGCGCGGACGCCGTCCTGCTGCTCACGGAGTGGAAGCAGTACCGCGACCTCGACCCCGAGAGGGTGGGGACGCTCGTCGCGCAGCGCACCGTCCTCGACGGCCGCAACGCGCTCAGCCGCGCGGCCTGGACCGACGCGGGCTGGCAATATCGTGCTCTCGGCCGGCGCTGAGCCGGTCGTCCCTCCACGGATGGGTTCAGGTGTCATGCGCGTTCTGGTCACCGGCGGCGCCGGGTTCATCGGGGCGAACTTCGTCCAGCAGACGGTGACGGAGCGCCCGGGCGCCGTGGTGACGGTGCTGGACGCGTTGACGTACGCCGGGGACCGGTCGTCGTTGGACCCGGTCGCGGACCGGGTGCGCTTCGTGCAGGGGTCGATCACCGACGCGGAGCTGGTGGACGGCCTGGTCGCGGACGCGGACGTCGTCGTGCACTTCGCCGCGGAGTCGCACAACGACAACTCGCTGACGGACCCGTCGCCGTTCGTGCAGACCAACCTGGTGGGCACGTTCACCCTGCTGGAGGCGGTGCGCCGCCACGGGGTGCGGTACCACCACATCTCGACGGACGAGGTGTACGGCGACCTGCCGCTGGAGGGCGACGAGAGGTTCACCCCGGCGACGCCGTACAACCCCTCGAGCCCGTACTCGTCGACGAAGGCCGGCTCCGACCTGCTGGTGCGCGCGTGGGTACGCTCGTTCGGCATCGAGGCGACGATCTCGAACTGCTCGAACAACTACGGCCCGTACCAGCACGTGGAGAAGTTCATCCCGCGGCAGGTCACCAACCTCATCGACGGGATCCGGCCCCGCCTGTACGGGGCGGGGCTGAACGTGCGCGACTGGATCCACGTCCACGACCACAACGCCGCCGTGTGGGCGATCGTCGACCGCGGCCGCGTCGGGGAGACGTACCTGATCGGCGCCGACGGCGAGACCAACAACCTCGAGGTGGTCCGCACCCTCAACGAGCTGTTCGGGCGCGACGCGGACGACTTCGACCACGTCGCCGACCGGCCCGGGCACGACCTGCGCTACGCGATCGACGCCACGAAGCTGCGCACCGAGCTCGGCTGGACCCCGCAGTTCACCGACTTCCGCTCCGGCCTGGCCGCGACGGTCGACTGGTACCGGGCGAACGAGGACTGGTGGCGCCCGGCCAAGGCGGCCGTGGAGGCGAAGTACGCCCGCAGCGGCCAGTAGGGGCGCGCGGCGTCAGCCGCGGAGCGACGCGAGGTAGTCCTCGACGGCGTCGTGGGTGGGTAGCAGTCCCTGGGCCCTCGCCTCGGCGAGGCCGGGGGCGGCGGTGTCCTTGTCGGACAGCTGAGCCACGAGGGGCGACCCGTCGCGCGCCGTCGTGGGCCACTCGATGCCGACGTCGGGGTCCAGGGGGTGGATGCCGTGCTCGTGGCCGGGGTCGTAGCCGGCGGAGCACAGGTAGAGCACGGTCGAGTCGTCCTCCAGGGACATGAACGCGTGCCCGAGACCCTCGCCCAGGTAGACGGCGCGGCGGTCGACGTCGTCGAGCAGGACGGAGTCCCACCGCCCGAAGGTGGGCGAGCCGACGCGGACGTCGACGACGACGTCGAGGACGGCGCCCTTCGCGCAGGTGACGTACTTCGCCTGGCCGGGCGGGACGTCGGCGAAGTGGATGCCGCGCAGCACGCCGGCGGCCGACACCGAGGCGTTGGCCTGCCGCAGGTCGAGCGGGTGGCCGACGGCGTCCGCGAACGGCCCGGCCTTGAACCACTCGAGGAAGACGCCGCGAGAGTCGCCGTGCTGCTGCGGCGTGATCTCGTAGGCACCGGGGACGGTCAGCTCACGGATCTGCACGGGCGCTCCTTCGCGAGGTTTCGGCCAGGTGTCGACGACGGTGGGGCCCGTAGGATCCTACGGTGACCGAGACCACGACGGTGCCGCCCACCACCCCCGCGTCCCGGCGCTGGCTGGTCGTCGGCGCCGCGGGCATGCTGGGCACCGACCTGCTGGCTCGCCTCCGGGACGGTGGCGCGGACGTCGTCGGACTGGGCCGGTCGGACCTCGACGTCACGGACGCCGACGCCGTCGGCGCGGCGGTGCGCGGGTCCGACGTCGTGGTCAACGGCGCGGCGTGGACGGCGGTCGACGACGCCGAGGCCCACGAGGACGACGCGTTCCGCGTCAACGCGACCGGTGCGGCGCACCTGGCGCGGGCCGCGCACCGGGAGGGCGCTCGCCTCGTGCAGGTGTCCACCGACTACGTGTTCGACGGTGCCGCGACCGCGCCCTACGCCGAGGACGCGCCGCTCGCGCCGGTGTCGGCGTACGGGCGCACCAAGGCCGCGGGGGAGTGGGCCGTGCGCGCGGAGGCGCCGGACCACCTGATCGTGCGCACGGCCTGGCTGTACGGGGCGCACGGTGGCTGCTTCCCGAGGACGATGGCGCGACTCGGCGCCGAGAAGGACCGCCTCGCGGTCGTGGACGACCAGATCGGCCAGCCCACCTGGACCCGCGACCTGGCCGACCTGATCGTCCGGCTCGTCGAGGGGGGCGCCCCGGCGGGGACGTACCACGGCACGGCGTCGGGCCGGACGTCGTGGTTCGGGTTCACCCGCCGCATCCTCGCGTCCGCGGGCCTGACGACCCCGCTGGAGCCCACGACGTCCGACGCGTTCGTCCGCCCCGCGCCGCGACCGGCGTTCTCCGTGCTCGGCCACGGCGCCCTGGCGGCCGCGGGCGTCGCGCCCATCGGCGACTGGGCGGAGCGCTGGGACGCCGCCGCGGCCGAGGTGCTGGCCTGAGCCTGCCCGGTCGTCGGTAGGGCTACTGCTCCAGCAGCCCGAGAAGGTACGTGCCGTAGCCGGACTTGGTCAGCTTCTCGGCCCGCTCGCGGAGCTCGTCGTCCGACAGGAAGCCGCGCCGCCACGCGACCTCCTCGGGCGCACCCACCTTGAGCCCCTGGCGGCGCTCGATCGTGCGGACGAAGTCGGACGCCTCCAGCAGGGAGTCGAACGTGCCGGTGTCGAGCCAGGCGGTGCCGCGCGGCAGCACCTCCACGTGCAGGTCCCCGCGCTCGAGGTAGGCGCGGTTGACGTCGGTGATCTCGTACTCGCCGCGCGCCGACGGCTCCAGGCCCTTGGCGATCTCGACCACGTCGTTGTCGTAGAAGTAGAGGCCGGGCACGGCGTAGCTCGACTTCGGCTGGGCCGGCTTCTCCTCCAGCGACACGGCGCGCCCGTCGGCGTCGAACTCGACCACGCCGTACGCCGTCGGGTCCGCGACCCGGTAGGCGAACACGGCGCCGCCGTCGACGGACGTGTACTTCTGCAGCTGGTCGCCCAGCCCCTGCCCGTAGAAGATGTTGTCGCCGAGCACCAGCGCCGCGGCGTCCGACCCGATGAACTCCTCGCCCAGCACGAACGCCTGCGCCAGCCCGTTCGGCACCTGCTGCACCGTGTAGGAGATCGAGATGCCGAACTGCGACCCGTCGCCCAGCAGCCGACGGAACTGCTCGGCGTCGTGCGGTGTCGTGATCACCAGGACGTCGCGGATGCCCGCGAGCAGCAGCGTCGACAGCGGGTAGTAGATCATCGGCTTGTCGAAGACCGGTACCAGCTGCTTGCTCACCCCGAGGGTGATCGGGTGCAGCCGGGTGCCGCTGCCGCCCGCCAGGACGATTCCTCGCATCGTTGCCAGTCCCTCCGCCGGTTCGTTCTCAGAAGTGTGCCGTGAGGCGCGCGTACACGTCGGCGTACCGACCCACGAGCCGCTCCCACGTCCGCTCGGCGGCGACGTGCCGGCCGGCGTCGACGAGCGCGGCGCGATGGGCGTCGTCGTCGAGCACGCGCGCGACGGCGTCGGCCCAGGCCTCGACGTCGTCGGGGTCCACCAGCACGCCGGCGGGCGCGCCGCCGCTCGGCCGCGAGGGCTCGAGCGGCGAGAGCACCTCGGCGAGCGCGGGCAGGTCGCTGGCGACGACCGGCCGCCCGAGGGCCATCGCCTCGACGGGCTTGAGCGGCGTGACGAGGCGCGTGACGCGGTCGGGGCGGCGCGGCACCAGCACGACGTCGAGGGCGGCGAGGTAGGTGCGCGCCACGTCCCGCGGCACCCGGCCGGGCAGGTGGGCGTGCTCGCCCAGCCCGAGCTCGGCGGCGAGCCGCAGCAGCCGCGGCCGGTCGACGCCGTCGCCCACGATCAGCGCGGACACGTCGACGCCGCGCGAGCGCAGCAGGGCGACCGTGCGCAGCACGGTGTCCAGGCCCTCGTAGCCGACGACGCTGCTCACGGTGCCGACGACGAACCGCGCGGTGCGCAGGCCCAGCGCGGCGCGCGCCTCGGCGGTCGACGGCGCGGGGCCCAGCAGCGCGCCGTCGACGGCGTTCGGCACCACCGTGATGCGCTCGCCGGGCACCCCGCGGCCCACGAGCTCGTCCCGCATCGTGCCGCTGAGCGTGACGACGTGGTCCGCGGAGAGTGCGAGATCCGTCTCGCGGGCGCGCAGCAGCGCGAACCGCTCCGACGCCGCGGCGCGCTCGCGGCCTTCCGGCGTCGGGTGCGACGCCGCCCACGTCTCCTCCGGCAGCCCTCGCACCTCGTAGACCCAGGGCACTCCGACCCGCGCGGCGGCGGCGCGGGCGGCGTCGCCCGTGGTCCACGGCGTGGTGGCGTGCACGACGGCGGGGCGCGCGGCGTCGAGGGCGCGGGCCAGGAGGTCGACGCCGTCCGCGGCGCGGCCCCGGTGGTCGGCGGGCAGGGACCGCGGCACCAGGCGCCGGTAGGTCACGCCGTCGACGACGTCTGCGCCGCGGGCGCCGAGCGCCCCGATCATCAGCGGGTAGCCCGCGCGGGTGGTGGCGGTGACCCCGTGCCCAGCGGCTCGCTGGGCCGTGAGGATGGCGTGGGTGCGCAGGGTGTACCCGCTCTGCGTGTGCGGCAGCGAGTTGGTGAGGTGGTGGTGGATCGCGACCGGGACGTCGGAACCGGGCGAGATTTCACCCGGTCCGGTGCGCGCCCGTTTTTCACCCGCTCGCCCCGGGAAACCGTCCGTATCGTGAGACGTTTCCGGGCGTCGCCCGTCCTCCAGCAAGGCCACCTGACCCAGCAACGACGCCCGGACCCGGCGCCCGGCGCGCGTCGTGGGGGCGGCCGCGCTCAGCGCCGCGACGTCGCCGTCCTGCCACGCGGCACGCAGCCGACCGGCCTCCCCGGAGGTCCCGTCGCCCAGCGCCCGCTCCACCCACGGCACGACGACGGCGCTCACCCGGGCCGGGGTGCGCCGGGCCGCCTGGAGCACCAGCCACGCCGGGTCGGTGCGGAGCGCGCCGCCCACGAAGGACGCGGCGAAGCGCGCGTTGCGGGCCAGCTCGCGCACGCGCGTCATCGGGGCGTCTCGTCGCGGGGCCGGGTCGCCGGGCCGGTGAGCTCGTGCAGCAGGTCGAGGTACCGCGCGGCGAGCGTGTCGTCGTCCGCGTTCTGCGCCACCCACTCCGCGGCGCGCGGGTCGGCGACGGGCACGTCGCCGGAGGTCGCCCAGCCCGACCACAGCTCGGTGAGCGCGTCGACGTCGCCGGGCGCTACCACGGACCCGGCGCCGGAGCGCCGCACCAGCGCGGCGGCCTCGCCGGCCACGCACGCGGTGGCGTACGCCCCCGACGCCATCACCTCGTACAGCTTCGACGGCACGGTCCACTCCAGGGGCTTCCAGTCGCGCAGCGACACCACCACGGTGTCCGCCCAGGCGTAGTAGCGGCGGATCTCGTCGTGCGGCACCGCCCCCACGAACGTCACGGGGGCGTCGAGCTCGGCCACCAGACCTTCGAGGAACGGCACACGGGCGCCCGCGCCGACGATGCGGACGTCGAGCCGCAGGCCGCGCCGGGCCACCTGTGCCGCGGCGCGCACCACCGACTGCAGGTCCTGGGCGCGCCCCACCGTCCCCGCGTACACGACGCGCAGCGGACGCGCCGGCGGCGGGTCGAGGTCGAGCAGGCCCTCGGCGTCGTCCGCGGTGAGCGGCTGGAACGACGTGCCGTTGCGCACGACGGCGACGCGTCGCACGCCCCGCTCGAGCAGCACCTGGGCGAACGTCTCGGTCGTCGTGACGACGGCGTCCGCGCGCGACTGGAGCCGCGTGACCGCGCGGTGCACCAGGGCGCGCGCGGCCGCGAGGGCGCGGGAGCTGGCGGAGCGCCGCGCGTCGAGCACGCCGCTGGGTTCGATGAGGTCGGGCCAGGCGTCGCGCATCTCGATCACGAGCCGGGCGCGCAGCAGGCGAGCCAGCAACCAGGCGGCGAACATCGACGGGATGCCGGGCACGGTGCCGACCACGACGTCGGGCCGCTCGTCCCGCTGCCGGAAGTGCCGTAGTCCCAGCACGACGGCGCTCGCGGCGGCCACGGCCTGGTCCACCGTGCGCGACAGCAGGTCGGCGGCGTGCGGGCGGAACCGTGTGCGGACCACGCGCTCGCCGTGCCGGCCCAGGGAGACCGACCCCGGCCGGTGGTCGGCGGCCGCGTCCTGCAGCCGCCCGCTCGGGTAGTGCGGCGGCGGGGTGAGGACCGCGACGCCGACGCCCGCGTCGATGAGGCGCGGCGTCAGCGTGTCCCACCGCCGCTGCGGGGCGCCGTGCTCGGGCGGGTAGTGGTGCGTGACCAGCAGCACGCGGGAACGCTCCGACGACGGCGTCGCCCCGGTGCCGTGCATGGTCGTGCCCTTCACCTCGCTCGTGGAGCCCGCAGCCGTCCGGCGGTGCCCGGGCGAATGGTACGGCGGGAAGCCGCACGGGCGGAACACCGGATCTCCCCGGCCGGGCCGTAGGATCCCGCCCTGTGACCCGAGCCAACACCCCGTACCGCCACGCCCGCACCGAGGCGCGCCGCAGCCGCCGCGCTCTGGCCGTCGTCGGGGTGCTCGTGCTGCTGCTGGCCGCCGGGGGCTTCGGCGCCGCCTGGTGGTTCCAGCGCGCTCTCGACAACAACATCGAGCGGATCGGCGACCCGTTCGCCGAGATCCCGGCGAGCAGCAGCCCCGAGATCGAGGAGGAGACCGAGGCGGTCAACCTGCTCGTGCTGGGCTCGGACAGCCGGATCTCCGCCGGCGACCCGTCGCAGTGGAAGGCCGGCGCGCAGCGCACCGACGCGATCATGCTGGTGCACCTCCCGGCGAACCGGAAGAGCGCCCAGGTGGTCTCGATCCCGCGTGACTCGTGGGTCGACATCCCCGGGCACGGCGAGGCCAAGATCAACGCGGCCTTCTCCTACGGCGGCCCGGCGCTGATGATCCAGACGGTCCAGGACCTCACCGGCGTGAAGATCGACCACTTCGTGGTGACCGACTTCGAGTCGTTCACGTCGATGACGGACGCGCTCGACGGCGTGCGCATCCGCGTGCCGGAGGACATCGGAGACGGCAAGCAGGTCTTCTTCTCGAAGGGCGTCCACATGATGTCCGGCGAGGAGGCGCTCACGTACACGCGCCAGCGCCACGGCCTGGCGAACGGCGACTTCGGCCGCGTGCAGCGGCAGCAGAACTGGATGCGCGCCATCCTCGCCAAGGTCAACAACAACCGGAACGACGTCGGCATGATGACCGAGTTCTTCACCACGGTGAGCAAGTCGGTCGCCGCGGACGACGGGTTCACCATCGACCGGATGCGCAACCTCTACATGAGTGCGCGCGGGCTGAGCACCAACGACGTCGACTTCATGACCGCTCCCTACTCGGGCACCGGGCGCAGCGACGACGGGCAGTCGATCGTCGTCCTCGACCGCGAGCGGTTCGACCCGCTGATGAAGGCGATCGCGAAGGACGAGGCGGGAAGCTACGTCAAGGAGCACGCCGACGACCTCGAGGTGCTCCCCGCCACCGTCAGGTAGCCGGTAGTCGTCCCGCCACCACGGGAGGGGGGCGGGCTCAGGCGGCGGTGTCGACGGCGACGCGGCCGTCGGCGAACGTCATGCCCTGCACGACGGTGCCCGGGTAGCGGGCGGCGAGCAGCCGCTGCACGTCGAGCGCGATGCGGGCGTCGGGGCGGATCTGCACGGAACCGGCGGGCAG
The DNA here is from genome assembly GCF_042726645.1 of Isoptericola sp. NPDC060257. NCBI lineage: Bacteria > Bacillati > Actinomycetota > Actinomycetes > Micrococcales > Promicromonosporaceae > Isoptericola > Isoptericola sp. NPDC060257. Next base: position 6,982 of record NZ_JBHXAW010000065.1, on the reverse strand, counting down.
GCCCTTCGCGGACAGGACCGACTCGATGCGGTTCTTGGCGAGTCCCAGCAGCTTGTGCGCGGGCAGACCGCCGGCGCTGGCGTCGACCGAGAGCACGGCGACCCCGCCGTCGAAGCCCTCGACCCGCAGCCGCGACCGGACGGCGGGCACCAGGCGGGTGGCGAGCTTGAGCGGCCCGGGCAGGTTCTTCACCGCCCGGGCGTCGGCGACGACCTCGAGCTCGTCGCCGGCGCCGCCGACGGACGTGACGAAGCGGGGCAGGGTTCGGCCTCCCAGGAGGCCGAGCTCGTTCAGGGTCTCCGCGAGGGACATCTCGGTGCGCACGGCGCATACCGTACTGGACCGGGCGGGAGGCGTGGGACGCGTCACTCCCCGGGCGGGGAATAGAACGATTCGATAACCTGTTGCCACGGTCGACGACACCCCGAGGAGAAGGAGATCCGTGGCCCCCGCGAGCGACGAACAAGCCGGGGAGCTCGACCGATGAGCGCCACCTTCTCCTCCCTCAAGTACACGAACTACCGCATCTGGTTCGCAGCCGCCCTCGTCGCCAACGTCGGCACGTGGATGCAGCGCATCGCCCAGGACTGGATCGTCCTCACCGACCTCAGCGACGACTCCGGCATCGCCGTCGGCCTCACCACGGCCCTCCAGTTCGTGCCGTTCCTCCTGCTGTCCCCGTGGGCGGGCGTGCTCGCCGACCGGCTGCCGCGCCGTCGTCTCCTCATGGCCACGCAGGGCGGGATGGGCGTGCTGGCCCTCGCCCTGGGAGCCCTCGTGCTTTCCGGTCGGGCGGAGCTGTGGCACGTCTACGTCTTCGCGCTCCTGCTCGGCGTCGTGTCCGCGCTGGACAACCCCGCGCGCCAGACCTTCGTCGCCGACATGGTGCCGGCCTCCAAGCTGCCCAACGCCGTCGGCCTGAACAGCGCGTCGTTCAACGCCGCGCGCCTCATCGGGCCGGGCGTCGCCGGGCTGCTCATCGCCGCCGTCGGCGCCGGCTGGGTGTTCGTGATCAACGGCGTCACCTTCGGGGCGACGATCGCGGCCCTGGCCCTCATGCGGGTCCGGGAGCTGCGGCCGCAGGCCGCCGCACCGCGCGCCAAGGGACAGATCCGCGAGGGCGTCCGCTACGTGCGCCAGCGGTCCGACATCGTCGTGATCATGGTCGTGATGTTCGTCGTCTCGACGTTCGGCCTGAACTTCCAGCTCACCTCGGCGCTCATGGCGCGCGTCGAGTTCGGCCGCGGGGCGAGCGAGTACGGGATCCTCGGCTCGGTGCTGGCGATCGGCTCCCTCGCGGGGGCCCTGCTCGCCGCCCGCCGCGACCGCCCGCGGGTGCGCCTGGTGATCGGCTCGGCGTTCGCCTTCGCGGTCACGACGGCGGTGCTCGGGCTCATGCCCACCTACTCGTCGTTCGTGCTGGCGTGCATCCCCGTGGGGCTGGCCTCGCTCACGATGATGACGGCGGCCAACAGCGCGCTGCAGGTCTCGACCGACCCCGTGATGCGCGGCCGCGTGATGGCGCTCTACATCATGATCTTCCAGGGCGCGACGCCGATCGGGTCGCCGATCGTCGGCTGGATCGGCGAGGCGTGGGGCCCCCGCTGGTCGATCCTCGTGGGCTCGATCGCCACGTTCCTCGTCGCCGCCGGCGCGACCGTCTGGGCGGTGCGGCGCTGGCACCTGCGGGTGCGCTACCGGGTCCTGTCCCGGCCCCACCTCGAGGTCGTCTACCTCGACCGCGAGGTGCTCGAGGGCGTCACCACGCGCGACGGCGTGCGGCGCGAGCTGAGCCGCGCCGACGCCGAGCGGGTGCCGACGACGGCCTGACCCGCGCGGACGGCGCCCGGGCAGCGACCTGACGTCGCTCAGTGCCGGTGCGCGGCCGGCTCGCGCCGGGAGGAGCGACGCGCCGGCGGGGTGATCCCGTTCGCGCGCCGCTGCATCCGGGCCTCGAACTCCTGCTGGTCGCGCATCTCCTCCTCGTTCGGCCACATCAGGACGACGAAGATGAGCGCGACCGTGAGCGCCGCGATCCCGAGGATGAGGGGGCCGAGCAGGTCGATGGCGGTGGTGCCGGTCGTCGGCACCCCCGGCGTCCCGGTGATGGTCAGCGCGGCCATGCCGGTGTAGTGCATGCCGCTGACGGCGACGCCCATGATGAGGGCCGCACCGAGGGTCGCGGCGCGTCCGCGCACGTTCACGCTGAGCCAGAGGGCTGCCGTCGCCGCGACGATCGCGATGAGCACGGAGAGACCCACCACGGGCAGCGAGAACTCCATGTGGCCCGTCATCCGCATGGCGGCGATGCCCATGTAGTGCATCGCGGCCACGCCGAGCCCGGCGACGATGCCGCCGGAGACCAGCCACAGGGGCCGGTCGCCCGCGAAGCCGACGAGGAACAGGCCGAGCGCGACGACGACCACGGCCACGAGGGCGCTGAGGACGGTCTGCGGCACGTCGTAGTTGATGGGCATGTCGGTGACCGTGAAGCCGAGCATGGCGACGAAGTGCATGACCCAGACGCCCGTGCCGCCGATCGCGACGGAGGCCACCAGCAGCCACGCCGCGCGCGTCTTCGTGTCCGTCGCGGCGCGGGCGCGCGCCGTCGCGGACAGGCCGGTGGCCGCCCCGAGGCACGACGCGACGTACGCGAGCAGCGGGGTGATCATCCCGTAGGTGAAATGGTGCATCTCCGGCATGCGGGGCCTCCCGGCTACATCGCCCGTCTATGACGAGGCGGCACGTTATCAGCCCGTGACCTAGCGGGTGAAAAATGCTCGCTGACCTGGGACGATGCAGAGGGTTTTCCGGGAGGCCCTCCGGCGGGCGCGTCAGCCGAGGTGCGCCACCACGTGATCGACGCACGCCGTGAGGGCCCGGACGTCGTCGGGCTCGACGGCGGGGAAGACGCCCACGCGCAGCTGGTTGCGGCCGAGCTTGCGGTACGGGAACACGTCCACGACGCCGTTCTCCCGCAGGGCGCGCACGACGGCGGTGGCCTCGATCGCGTCGTCCAGGTCGATCGTCGCCACGACCGTGGACCGCTCGGCCGGGTCGACGACGAACGGCGTCGCCCAGTCGCGGGCGCCGGCCCAGTCGTAGAGCGCCCCGGCGGACTCCGCCGTGCGCGCGCTCGACCACGCGAGGCCGCCCTGCTCCAGGAGCCACTCGACCTGCTCGGCGAGCAGCACCAGCGTCGCGACCGCCGGCGTGTTCAGCGTCTGGTCGAGACGCGAGTTCGCGAGCGCGGTCGTCAGCGACAGGAACTCCGGCACCCACCGCCCGGTGGCCGTCCCGGCGGTCGCCTCCACGCGCTCGGCGCGCTCGACCGCGGCCGGCGAGCAGACGGCGAGCCACAGGCCGCCGTCGGCCGCGAAGACCTTCTGCGGGCCGAAGTAGTAGACGTCGGTGTCGGCGACGTCGACGGGCAGCGCGCCCGCGCCCGACGTCGCGTCCACGAGCAGCAGGGCCCCGTCGGCGCGCGCGCCGGGCACCTGGCGCACCGGCGCCATCGCCCCCGTGGAGGTCTCGTTGTGCGGCGTCGCGTACACGTCGACGCCGTCGACCGGCGTGAGGTGCGCCACGGTGCCGGGCGCGGCCGACACCACGTCCGGGTCGGCGAGGAAGGGCGCGCGCGTCGTCGCCGCGGCGAACTTCCCGCCGAACTCCCCGAACACGGCGTGCTGCGCGCGCCGCTCGACGAGGCACGCGGCGGCGACCTCCCAGAAGGCTGACGACCCGCCGTTCCCGAGCGCCACCTCGTACCCGTCGGGCAGGGCGAAGAGCTCGCCGAGGCCCGCGCGGACGCGCCGCACGAGGTCCTTCACCGCCGGCTGCCGGTGCGACGTCCCCAGCACCGGGGCCGCCGGGTCGCCCGCCGCGGCCAGCGCGGCCACCTGGGCGGGGCGCACCTTGGACGGGCCGGACCCGAACCTGCCGTCGGACGGGAGCAGCGACGCGGGGATGACCACGCTCGGGTGGATCGAACGGCTCGGGTGGCTCGACGCAGCGGGCATGGTGTCTCCGGTTCCGGGCGAGGGGGAGCGGTCGTGGGTGGGGCAGGGCAGGATGTCTCGCCGGGAGCGCGCACGACGGCGCCGCGCGACCCGCCCTGCGCCCACGCGTGCGAATAGACTAGGCCGCGCCGAAAGACGGGAGTGGACGTGACCGACCTGATCGACACCACCGAGATGTACCTCAAGACGATCTACGAGCTTGGTGAGGAGGGCATCCCGCCGCTCCGCGCCCGCATCGCGGAGCGACTGGGGCACTCCGGGCCGACGGTGTCGCAGACGGTGGCACGCATGGAGCGCGACGGTCTCGTCGTCGTGACGGGCGACCGGCACCTGGAGCTCACCGAGGCCGGGCAGGCCAAGGCGACCCGTGTGATGCGCAAGCACCGCCTCGCCGAGCGGCTCCTCACCGACGTCATCAAGCTCGACTGGGAGCACGTCCACACCGAGGCGTGCCGCTGGGAGCACGTGATGAGCGACCTCGTCGAGAAGCGGCTCGTCACCCTGCTCGACCACCCCCACGCCGACCCGTACGGCAACCCGATCCCGGGGCTGTCCGAGCTGGGGGAGCAGTACCAGGACGTGCCGTTCCTCGAGGGCGTGCAGTCCCTGCCGGGCGTACTCGAGGCGCGCAGGGCGACGGGCCTGACGGACGGCGACGGCGTGGAGCTGGTCCTCCAGCGGATCGCCGAGCCGCTCCAGGTGGACATCGAGCTGCTGGCGCGTCTCGCCGAGTCCGGCCTCGTGCCGGGCGCGCAGATCGTCGCGCGCACCGCCGGCGAGGACGTCGCGGTGGAGGTCGAGGGGTCCGGCATCGTGCTCGACCTGCCCGAGGAGCTGGCGAAGCACCTGTTCGTCGCGAGCCGCTGACCTGCGGGCCGGCTCCTGCGGCGGGCCGGCACGCCACATCGTGACCGCAGCGTGACATCGCCCGGGGTTGTCCGGTACGGTCGGGGCGCTCGCCGGAGTTCATCCTGCGGGCGCTCGACCGGACCGCCGAACCCTGCCACCGGCCGAGCTCCACGGACATCCGCACGGCAGGAGCGGGGGACCCACTTCGGGCGTCGGAGACGACGTCCTCGGGGTGAAGCCGGACGGGCCCGGTCACGGGAACGGACGGCCGGGTGTTTCTCCCACCCGAACCCGACAGCTGACCTCGCAGGCGACAGGAGAGGTAGACACGTGAGCGCACGCACGAACCACGGCCGGCACCGCGCCGCCCGTCGTCCGATCGCCCTCGCCCCGTCCGGCGCCGCAGGCCGCCGTGTGGCCGTGGCCGCCGCCGCCGGTGGCCTCCTGGTCTCGACCTTCGCCAGCGCGGGTGCCGCGCAGGCCGCCCCGGTCGACACCGACGCCGCCAAGAAGCTCAGCACCGTCGACCTCGGCGCCCTGACCGACCAGGCCCGCGAGGCCCTCGAGGCCGCGCCGGTCGTCACCGTCGACGCCAAGGCCAAGGTCGACGTCGAGAAGGTCACCGCCAAGATCGCGGCCGCGGCCGAGATCACCCCGGCGCCCGAGCCCGAGCCGGAGCCCGTCGTCGAGCAGGTCGCCGACACGTCGTCCACCGACGACGCGTCCCGGTCCTCGGAGACGGCGTCGCGCTCCGACGAGCGCGAGGCCGTCGAGGCGCCGGCGTCCGCGAACGGCTCCGCGATCGTCTCCATCGCGATGCGCTACGTGGGCGTGCCGTACGTCTCCGGCGGCAGCAGCCCGTCCGGCTTCGACTGCTCGGGCCTCACGCAGTACGTCTACGCGCAGGTCGGCATCAGCCTGCCGCGCACCTCGTCCGCCCAGCGCTACGCCGGCACGGTCGTCTCCGCCTCCGAGGCGAAGCCGGGCGACCTGGTCTGGACCCCGGGGCACGTCGCGATCTACGCCGGCGACGGCATGCAGATCGACGCCCCGAAGCCGGGCGACGTCGTCAAGTACCGCGCCATCTGGCAGTCGAACCCCACCTTCATCCGCGTCGGCTGAGTCCGTCCGACACGCTCCCGGAGCCCCGTCGCGCCCTGTGCGCGGCGGGGCTCCGTCGTGCGCGGGCAACCGGTTCGACCTGGGCGGATGTGACCTACGGCACGGTGTCCGCAGGCGCTGTGACCGAAACGTGACATCGACTCGCGCGTCCGCTACGGTGTCAACCACTCGGCGGGTGATCCGCCGGGTCTCGACCGGAACGCCGAGCCCTGCAGCCGGTCGGGGACCTTGACCGCACGCAGGGGCGGGGGACCCAATTTCGGGCGCTGTTCCACGGCGTCCTTGGGGTGAAGTCGCACGGACCTGGTCCGTGAGGCCGGGTGTTTCTCCCACCCGAACCCGACAGCTGACCTCGTAGGCGACAGGAGAGGGAACACGTGAACGCACGTACCACGCGCGCCCGGCACCGTGCCGCGCGCCGTCCGCTCGGCGGGCTGGTCCAGAGCGTCGGCTCGTCGGTGACCGGTCGTCGGGCCGTCGTCGCCGCAGCCGCCGGCGGCCTGCTCGTCTCGACCTTCGCCAGCGCCAGTGCCGCGCAGGCGGCCCCGGTCGACACCGACTCGGCGAAGAAGCTCAGCACCGTCGACCTGGGCGCCCTGAGCGACCAGGCCCGCGAGGCGCTCGAGGCGGCTCCGGTCGTCACGGTCGAGGCCAAGGCCAAGGTCGACGTCGAGACCATCAGCAAGAAGGCGATCTCCAAGTCGGAGATCACCCCGGCCCCCGAGCCGGAGCCGGAGCCGGAGCCCGTCGTCGAGGAGGAGAGCACCGAGCGCTCCACCGACACCGCCTCCCGCTCCGCGGAGCGCACCGAGGCGCCGGCGGAGGCCGAGGCGACCTCGTCCAACTCGTCGCTCGGCCAGCAGGCCGTCTCGATCGCGATGCGCTACATCGGGACGCCCTACGTCGTCGGCGGGGCCAGCCCGTCCGGCTTCGACTGCTCCGGCCTCACGTCCTACGTCTACGGTCAGCTCGGCATCGACCTGCCCCGGACC
>NZ_JBHXAW010000064.1:0-17724 GCF_042726645.1 Isoptericola sp. NPDC060257 | reverse complement strand
CGTTCAAGGACCTGTGCGTCGACGCCGTCGACGCCGCTGCTCTCGGACAGTTCTGGGGGCGGACCCTCGGGCTGCGGGTCGAGCCGCTCGACGGCGGCGACGTCGTCCTGCGCGACCCGGGCCCCGACCCCGCGACGGCGCGGACGATCTGGGTCAACACCGTGCCGGAGGCGAAGACGGTGAAGCACCGCGTGCACCCCGACGTGCGCGCCCGGTCGCTCGACGAGTTCCCCGACCTCCCGCGCCTCAGCGAGCCCGGTCGGTTCCACTACACGACGCTGGCGGACCCCGAGGGCGGCGAGCTCTGCGTCTTCACCGCCGACGAGGTGCCGGCCTACCGGCTCAAGGACATCGTCGTGGACTGCGCGGACTACCGGACGGTCGCGGCGTTCTGGCACGGGCTCCTGGGTGGCACGCTCACCCAGGACGACGCCATGGACTACGCCTACCTGGACGAGGGCGCGGGCGTCCCGTTCGAGTCGTTCGACTTCGTCCCCGTGCCGGAGCCGAAGACGGTCAAGAACCGCTGGCACTGGGACGTGACCCTGAACGACGGCGTCACCGTGGACGACCTCGTCGCCCGCGGCGCGCGGGTGGTGCGCGCGCAGGACGACGAGATCGGCTGGACCGTCATGGGCGACCCGGAGGGCAACGAGTTCTGCGTCTTCCAGCCCTGACCCGCCCGGGCCGGGGTGCGGCTCAGGGGCGGGCGGCGAGGGCCGCGAGCACGCGGTCCACGCTGCTGCGGATGCCCCACCGCTCGGCGAGGGTGTCGAGCGCCTCGGGGTCCTTCGCCGCACGGGGCAGCGTCGCGTCGACCTCCCCGACGGGGGCGTCGTGCGCGACCTGCACCACCGTGGGCGCGACGTCGAGGTAGGGGGCGGCGTCGAGCAGCTTCTGCCGCTGGGTCGGGGTGATCCCCTTCGCACCGTGCTCCGCCGCGGCGCGCAGCCCGGCCAGGTCGCCGAACGCGGCGAGCAGCTTGGCCGCCGTCTTCTCGCCGATGCCGGGCACGCCGGGCAGGCCGTCGGACGGGTCGCCGCGCAGCGTCGCCATGTCGGCGTACGCCTGCCCGCTGGGCACGCCGTACTTCTCCGCGAGCCTCGCCTGGTCGACGACGTCGGGGTCGCGCACGCCGCGCGCCGGGTACAGCACGCGCACGCCGGCCGCGTCGTCGACGAGCTGGAACAGGTCGCGGTCGCCGGTGACGATGTCGACGCTGGCCGGCATCACCATCCCGACGGCGCCGGCCACGGGCAGTGCGGTCGCCGCGCTGCGCGCCACCTCGCGGGTGACGAGCGTGCCGATGACGTCGTCGGCCTCGAAGCCCGGTGCCCCGACGCGGGCGATGCCGAGCGCGGCCAGCACGTCGACGATCACGGGGACCTGCGGCGTGAGCGCGTCGGGCACCTCCTCGACGTCGGGCTCCCCGGCGGGCGTGACCGCCGCGACCCTGTGCTCCTTGTACGACCCGATCGCCTCGACGCGGAACGCCGGACGCCAGTCCTCGTCCCAGCACGCCACGAGCCGGTCCGGCCCGTGCTCCGTGACGAGGAACGCGATCATGTCCAGCAGGCCGCGCACCGCGTTGACGGGCTTGCCGTCGGGGGAGCGCAGCGAGTCGGGCAGGCCGAAGAAGGCGCGGAAGTACAGGCTCGCGGAGTCCAGCAGCATGAGGCTCACCGGGTCAGCGTGCCACAGCCCCCCGACCCCGAGCTCCCACGACGTCCTAGAGCAGCCGGCCCAGGAGGACGCCGAGGCCGATGCCGACGACGACGGCCGCCAGCGTGAGCGCCATGGTGCCGAGGGCGTTGGCCAGGGCCAGCCGGGGCCGGCCGGAGCGGGCGAGGCGGACGGTCTCGACCATCGCCGTGGAGAAGGTGGTGTAGCCGCCGCAGAACCCGGTCGCGACCCCGAGGCGCCAGGACTCGAGGTGGGCAGGGTCGCCGGCGCCGAGCAGCACGCCCGTGACGAGGCCGATGAGCAGCGATCCGGACACGTTCACCACGACGGTGGCCCACGGGAACGCGGCGCCGGGCGTCCGGGCCCGCACCGCGCCGTCGACGACGAACCGGGCGGCGGCGCCCAGCCCGCCCGCCACGGCGACGAGCAGCAGCGTCGCGGCGGCGCTCATCGCGGCCCCCTCATCGCGACCTCCGGCGAGAGCCGAGCACCACGCCCGCGAGGCAGGCGAGATACCCGAGCGCCAGCGTGCCGAGGGCGTACGCGAGTCCCTGCCCCACGGATCCCGAAGCCAGCAGCCGTTCGGTCTCCAGGGCGAGGGACGAGAACGTGGTGAACCCGCCCAGCACGCCCGTGCCGACGGCCAGCCGTACCCGCTGCACGACGGGCGTCTCCGGTCCACGGGCCGCGAGCGACTCCAGCAGCCAGCCCAGAACGAACGCACCGAGCACGTTGGCGGCGAGCGTCGCGACCGGCCACCCGTCGACGGCGGGCCATGCCTGCGCCAGCCCGAACCGGGCGACGGTGCCGACGGCACCGCCGGCCGCGACCAGCGCGACCGGACCGGGGCGCCGGTGGGCCGGGCGTACGCGTGCGGGCGGGCTGCCCGCCGTCACGACGCGTCGCCCGCGTGCCGGTCGGGCAGCACGACCACCGGCCGCGGCTGGTCGTGGACGAGGTGCCCGGCGACGGTGCCGCCGACCAGGTGCGTGGCCCAGCCCCGCATCCCGGGGCGGCGCGCGCCCACCACGATCAGGACGGCGTCGTGGACGGCTGCGACCCGGGCGAGCTCCGCCGCCGGGTCGCCGGCGGCGCGCTCGAGCCGCCAGCGCACGGGGCTGTCGGCCAGGGCGGCGGCGACGGCGTCGGACAGGCCGCCGTCGTCGGCGGGGGAGCCTGCGTCGGGGTCGACCGGCATCACGGCCCCGGACGGCTCGCGCACGGACGCCTCGTCCACGGCCACGCACACCAGCTCGGTGCCGAGCGCGGCCGCCAGGTCGGCGGCACGCCGGGGCACGCTGGGGTGGCGGTCGTGGGGCACGCCCACCAGCACCGGACCGGTCATGCCGCCATCGTAGGCAGCGGGCCGGTCAGGAGGTCCGGTCGAGCACCGGCAGGCCGTCGTCGTCCAGCCGCTCCTGGTCGTCGGAGCGCACCCCGAGCAGCTTCGCCATGGGCGTGCCGGTGAACCCGTACACGATCGCGGTGAGCAGCACGACGCCGAAGATCACCGGCACCAGCTGGGGGAACGGCTCGCCGGCGTCCTCGAACCGCAGCGCGAACACCGAGGCGGTGGACGCGGCGACGATGCCGCGCGGTGCCATCCAGGCGATCATCGCGCGCTGCGACCAGGGCAGGCCGGTGCCCAGCGTGGAGACCGACGCCACGAGCGGCCGCAGCACCAGCACCAGCAGTGCGACGATCCCGATGGTCGGCAGCGCGTACCGGGCCAGCGCGTCCAGGTCGATCCGCGCCGACAGCACCACGAACAAGGAACCGATGAGCAGCAGCCCGACGTGCGTGCCGAACTCGTGCAGCGGCTCGGTGCGCGCCACCCGCTGGTTCGCCAGGGCGGCGCCGAGGGCGGTGGTGGCGAACAGCCCCGCCTCGTCCTGCCCGGCCTCGGCGAGCGCGTAGGCGCCGAGGGCGAACGCGACCGCGAGCACGACCTCCGTCTCCTTCGGGACCCCACCGAAGCGGATGATCAGCACGAGCAGCGCTGCCGCGACGATGCCGACGAGGAGGCCCCACGCGGACGTCAGCAGCAGGCTCGTGCTCTCGGCGTGCAGGACGACGTTCGCGACGGCGAGCGCGACGGTCGCCCCGATGGGGTCGATGAAGATGCCCTCGAACGCGAGCACCGACTCCGCGGGCTGCTTGGGGCGGATGATCGCGAGCAGTGGCCCGACGACGGTGGGCCCGGACACGATGAGGATCGCGCCGATGACGGCGGCCCGCCCCCAGGACAGGTCGAGGAACAGGTGCGTGATCACCGTGGCGCCCAGGCCGGTGAGCAGCGCACCGGTGGTCACCAGCCCGAGGACCGGGCGGCGCGCACCGCCGCGGAGGCGGCCGAAGTCGAGCTTGAGCGACTCCTCGAAGAGCAGCAGGCCCACGGCCATCGAGACCAGCGGGAAGAGAGCGTCGCCGAAGACCTCGTCCGGGTCGAGCCACCCGAGCACGGGGCCCACGAGGAGGCCCAGCACGAGCAGCAGCAGGATGGACGGCACCCGGAGCCGCTTGGCAGCGACCTGTCCGGCCACGCCCACCGCGACGACCAGCGCGATCCCGCCGACGAGGTCCATGCTCACTCCTCCGCGCCGTCGCGCCGCCGGGCCTCCGCCTCGCGGGCGGCGCGCTCGCCGGCCTCGAGGTTGCGGCGTCGTCGTGACGACCACACGCCCTCGCCGCGGCCGGACGGCTGGTCGGGGTCGTGCAGCAGCGTCGAGTCGACGAGCTCGTGCCGCTGCAGGTAGGTGTTCCCGAGGGCCTGCACGGTCGCGAGGATCGGCAGGGCGAGGAACGCGCCGAGCGCGCCGAAGACGGCGCCGAACCCGAGGACGCCGACGAACGACACGGCCGGGTTCATCTCCAGCGCCCGGGCGCTGACCTTCGGGGAGAAGATGAGGTTCTCCACCTGCTGGTACGCGACGATGAAGAGCAGCACGGCGATCGCCTGCGGCAGCCCCTGCGCGGCGAGCGCGACCGCCACCGGCAGGGCGCCGCCGATGTATGTGCCGATGGTGGGCACGAACTGCGACACGACGCCCGTGAACACGGCGAGCGGCAGCGCGTACGGCGTCTGCACGATCACGAGGAAGACGAACGTGAACACGCTCGACAGGGCGGCGAGCACGACGCGGGAGCTGATGAAGTCGGAGACCTTCACCTGCGTGATCTCCCACAGCGTCAGCACCTCCTGCTGCCGGTCGGGTCGCAGCCAGGCGCAGATGGCGGCGCGGAACTTGGGGCCCGCGGCCATGAGGTAGTACGTGATGAGCAGGATCGTGGTGATCGCGAACAGGACTCCCACGATGGAGACGCCGACGCTGATCGCACCCGTCGCGACGTCCTGCCCCCACTGGTCCAGGGCCTGCGCGACGAGGTCGTCGGAGTCGGGGACGGTGACGTCCCAGCGCGACTCGATGCCCTGCTGGATGCTCGTGTAGAGGTCGGGCAGCGACGAGACGAGCTGGATCAGCTGCTGCACGAACAGGTTGCCGAACAGCGCGAACACGGCGAGCACGACGACGATCGCCCCGCCCAGCGAGACGCCCGCGGCCGCCCCGCGCCGCCACCCGTGCCGCACGAGCCACACGACGATCGGCTCGAGCGCGAGTGCGACGAAGAAGGAGATGAGCACGTTGACGGCCAGCCCGCCGAGCTGGCCGAACGCGTACGAGAGGAAGGTGGCGACGAACACGGCCACCACGACCATCACCAGCGCACGCGGCAGCCACCGCGGCGGGTTCTTGCTGTCGTGCTGGACGGGACGGACGGAATCGTCGACCTCGTCGGGCTCGCCCTCAGGGTGCTGGGCGTCCGTGGTCATGCGGGAAAACGTAGCCCAGCGCGGCGTGGGGGGCGCGCTGGGCCGCAGGTCAGAGGGCGGGCAGCCGGTCGGGCAGGCCGAACCGGGGAAACCAGGTGGCCGTGTCGAGGAACGTGGTGATGCCGGTGATCCGGCCGCTGCCGTCGTCCTCCAGCACGGCGAGCCCCCACGGCGACCAGCCGCCGGTGGGGTCGCGCCGGTACTGGCCGTACGCCATCGAACCGTTCGCCTGCACGGGCACGCAGCGCGACCCCTCGCAGCCGGAGCCGGGACCCGTCATCCAGCGGATCACCTCGGAGCGCCCGTGCACCCACATCGTGTAGGGCGGCATGTTGAGCACGGCGTCCTCGTGCAGCAGCGCCACCAGGGCGTCCATGTCGTAGCGCTCGAACGCGTCCAGGTACCGCTCGAGCAGCGTCTGGTCGATCTCGTCCCACTCCGGCTCGGGGGCGTCGGCGCCGTCGTCGCCCGCCCGACGCAGGCCCTTGCTGCCGAGGGTGGCGCGGGCGCGCTGGAGCGCGCTGTTCACGGAGGCGACGGTGGTGTCGAGGAGGGCGGCGACCTCGGCGGCCGACCAGCGCAGCACCTCGCGCAGCACCAGCACGGCGCGCTGCCGCGCGGGCAGGTGCTGCAGCGCGGCCACGAACGCGAGCCGGATGGACTCGCGGCCCACCGCGACGTCGGCCGGGTCGCCCTCGCGCGGCAGGACGGCGTCGTCGGGCACGGGCTCGAGCCACCGGTCCTCCGCGAGGACGTCGCCGAAGTACTGCTCCTCCGCCGGCTGCGGCCCGCCCAGCCCCATGGGGCGCTCGCGCCGCTTGGACGACCCGAGGTGGTCGAAGCACACGTTGGTCGCGATGCGGTACAGCCACGACCGCAGCGACGACCGCCCCTCGAACCGGTCGTACGAGCGCCACGCGCGCAGCAGCGTCTCCTGGACCGCGTCGTCGGCCTCGAACGCGCCGCCGAGCATGCGGTAGCAGTAGCCGGTGAGCTCGCGGCGGTACGGCTCGAGCAGGGCGCCGACGTCCTCGCCCTCGCCGTCGGACGTGGGGGAGGCGCCGGTCGCCGTCGCCCCGGGTCGGGACGGCGCGGCGGCGCGCTGGGCGGCGTGTGTCACGTCTCACACCGTACGTCGTACCGCCGACACCCGGGAGGGGTGTCGCCCGGGGCGACGGCGAGGGGTCAGCGACGGTCGTCGCGCAGCACGCGCTCGACCAGGGGCACGGCGCCGGTGGCGGGCGTCGGCGGGCGTACTCGCTTGACGGTGCCGGTGAGCGGCCGGGCCGCGCGGTCGATCTCGAACCACACGGTCTTGCCCTCGACGACGCCGGAGTGCCGCCCGACGGCGTCGGAGCCGTCGTGCAGCTGGACGCCCCACCGGGACGCGAGGCGGTCGAGGAAGAGCACGCCGCGGCCCGACAGGTCCTGCGGCCGGGGGGACTGCAGCTCCGGCTCGGCGATGCTGCCGTCGCGGACCCCGACGCGCAGCCGGCGGCCGTCCACCTCGACCGTCGCCGTGATCGGTCCCTCGCCGTGCTCCAGCGCGTTGGTCAGCACCTCGCTGGTGAGGAGCATCGCGGTGCGCCGCTGCTCGTCGGACACCTCGCACGACTCGAGCACGTCGTCCACCCACCGGCGCGCCGGGCCGAGGTCGCTGAGGTCGTCGTCGGCGACGCGCCGCTCCGCCTTGGCGGGCCCGGCCGACGACGGCGGCCCGGACGGGGCGGGGACGCGCACCCGCAGCGCCAGCACGGCGACGTCGTCGCGCTGCGCGTCGCCCACGAGGCCGCGCACCAGGGCGCGCGGGACCGCGGACGTGGCCTCGCCGTGCGCGGAGCGCAGCACCGTCTCCAGGTCGGACAGCCGCTCGTCGCTCGGGACGCCGCGGCGCTCCACCAGCCCGTCCGTGTACAGCACGAGGGTGTCGCCCGGCAGGAGGCGGACGGAGCGGTCCACGCGCGGCGTGGTGGGCACCACGCCCAGCAGCAGGTCGGGGGTCTCGGACAGGCGCTCGACCCGCCCGTCGCGCCGCAGCACCATCGGCGGCGGGTGCCCGGCCACCGACCACGTGAGCGTGTACGCGCGCTCGGGCCGCTCGGCCGGCGGGACGCCCTCGAGCGCCTCCGTCGGGCACGGCGCGGGGTCACGGTCCAGGCGCGCGACGACGGCGGTCGCCATCGCCCGCGGGCCGAGGCGCGCGTTCGCCTTGTCGAGGCGGGTCAGCAGCCCGGCCGGCGACTCGTCGTGGCTCCACGCGAGCGCGCGGAGCATCGAGCGCAGCTGGCCCATCTGCGCGGCGGCGTGCACGTCGTGGCCCGCGACGTCGCCGATCATGACGATCGCCGTGCCGTCGTCGCGCACCACCGCGTCGTACCAGTCGCCGCCCACCTGGTCGGTGCGCGCGGCGGGGGCGTAGGTGGTCGCGATGTCGAGGTGCGCCACCGTGGGCGGCGCGGTGAGCATCGACTCCTGCAGCGTGGTCGCGACCCGCCGCCGAGCCTCCAGCAGCGCCACCCGCTCCAGCGCGAGCGCCACGTACCGGCTGATCGTCGACTCGAGCGCCGCGGTCTCGGCGTCGTGCTCGCGGGCCTGGTCCCACACGCAGGCGATGACGCCCACGACCATGCCGTTCGACATCACCGGCAGGAACGACCGCGCGCCCTCCGACACGGACCCCACGGGGCCCATCTCCGGGTAGGTCGCGACCATCTCCGCGTGGTCGCGGAACCGCAGGGCGGCCCGGCTGCGGACGACGTGCGTGTCGGGCCGGGGCGCGTCGAGCCGTGTGCTGCGCAGCGCCGGCTCGCCCGGGTGGTGGTGCCCCACGGTGAAGAACGACAGGTGCCGCCGGTCGGCGTCGACCAGGGCCAGCGACACCCAGCGGGCGCCCGTCCCGGTGCCGATGACGTGCGCGATGGCGTCCTCGACCTCGTCCAGCGTGGTGACGCGCGCGAACCGCTCCGACAGCCCGAGCAGGAACCGCGACCGGCGGTGCGCGCGGAACGCGACCTGCTCGGCAAGCCGCGCCCGCTCCCGCTCGGCGCGCAGCCGCAGCTCGCCCGACGCCGCGGCCGACAGGTCGGCGAGGGTGGCGAGGTCCGTCTCGGTCCAGGTGCGCGGCACGGACGACACCGCCCACAGCGCGCCGACCACGTGGCCGCGGGCGTCCTCGATCGGGTACCCGGCGTACGCGGCGAGCACGAGGCCGCCGATCCTGTGCCGGCCGCCCACCCGCGGGTCGTCGTCGGCGTCGCCCACGACGAGCGGCGTGCGGGTGCGCGCGACGATCGCCGTCAGGGGCCGGGGGAGCTCGAGGCGGCGGCTGCGCTGCGCGTCCTCCGGGAAGCCGACGGCGCCCGGCAGCGTCTTGACGTCGCCCTCGTCGGTGAGCATGACGACGGCGGCCGCGGGCACGCCGAGCTGGCGGTGCACGAGCCGCGCGATGCGGTCGAACACCTCGTCTGCGACGGGCTCACCGTTGGCCGGGCCGGGCGGCGGGCCGGGCACGCGGTCGGACGCGGGACCGGGCACGGGGCCGGGCGACGGGCCGGACAGGGAGCCGACAGCCTGGGCTTCCGGCACGGGCCCAGTATGGACCTCGATCGGTCAGACGCCGATCAGCCCGCGCCGGTGGGCGACGGCGACCGCCTCGGCCCGCCCCGACACGCCCAGCTTCGCGAGCAGGTTCGACACGTGCACGCTGACCGTCTTCGTGGAGATGTACAGCCGCTCGCCGATCTGACGGTTGCTGAGCCCCTGCGCGACGAGCACCAGCACCTCCTCCTCGCGCTCCGTGAGGACGGACGTCGTGCGGCGGCCGCCGGGCAGCGGCACGCGGGCGCGACGGCCCCACGCGTGGATCGCGTCGGCGAGGGGCGCGGCGCCCATGTCGACGGCCTCGCCGAGCGCCTCGGCCGCCTCCACCTCGGCCGCCGGCACGTCGCCGAACGCCCGCAGCGCCTGCGCCCAGCGGAACCGGGACCGGGCCACCTCGTAGCGGTAGCCGAAGTCGAACTCCTTGACGGTCGCCTCCCACAGCCCGGGGTCGCCCGCGGTGTCGGTGAGCGCGGCCCGCAGCCGGGAGTGCTCCGCCGCCGCGCGGCTCAGCCACGCCCGGCCCTCGGGGCCGAGCCGCCCGCCGCGGGGGCGCCCGCGCCGTGCGGTCTCCTGCGCGACGGCGAGGAGGGCGTCGCCGCGGTCGAGCAGCTCCTGGGCGGGGCCGACCGCGTGGGGGCCGCTCTCCGCGTGCTCCGCGAGCGCGGCCAGCGCCAGCGCGGACAGCCAGATGCGGCCGAGGAAGAACTCGGACCAGGTGGCGCCCAGGTGCGTGGCAACCTCCTCGGCCGTCGTGACCGCCTCGTCGTAGCGGCCGGCCCACGTGAGCGCGTCGGCGTGGGTGCCCCCGGCGATGAGGGCGATCTGCCCGTCGCTCCCCCAGTGCACGCGCATGTCCTGCGCCGCGCCGATCGCGTCCCCGCCCTCGCGCGCGACCTGCGCGTACAGCCCGCCCGCGGCGAGGTACGGCACGACGCTCGCGGGGGCGCCCTCGGGCACCGGCCACGGGGACAGGTCGCCCGTGAGGTAGGCGCGGATCTGCGCGAGGTCCACCATCTCCAGGCCGTACGCGCCCCATGTGACGCCGGTCGACCGGGCGCGCGCCATGCCGGCGTCGAGCACCTGCGCGGACAGGTCGAGGTGGCCCGCGTAGAAGTGGGTGGCGGCCAGGTTGTACCAGCAGCGCATCTCGGTGCGCAGGTCGCCCGCGGCGACGGCGCGCTCCCGGGCACGCTCGAGCAGGTCGGCCGCCGTGTCCGGCGTGCCGACCTCCAGCATCGCGAGGGTCGTGAGGGCGTCGGCCTCGGCGTCGGGCGCGTCGGCCCGGCGGGCGACGTCGACCGCCTGCCGGGCGAACCCGCCGGCCTCGTCGTCGCGGTCGTTGTTGAGCAGCACCCGGGCGTGCACGGCGAGCGTCCACGCCAGCTCGGGCGTCGCGGCGTCGTCGGGCACCTCGACGTCGGCGAGGGCGGCCGGGCTGCCGGCGTCGGTGGCGCCGGGCAGCAGCACGTCGAGCGCCGAGCTGGACTGGTCCAGGGCGTCGACCAGGTCCTCCAGGTCCAGCACGTAGCGCACCAGCACGTGCCGCAGGCGGGCCTGCCGCTCGGGGTCGCCGTCGAGGCCCTCGAGGGCGCGCCGCGCGAGCTGCTCCGCGCGCGACGCCTGGCCCGCGGAGCTGGCCGCGGCCGCGGTGTCGAGGGCGACCGCGACCCGGTCGGTGCCGAGCAGCTCCGCGGCGTCCGGCACGGACTCCCACAGGGACAGCACCTGCTCCAGGTGCCGTGCCTCCTCCGCGGGGGCGAGCATCGTCGCGGCGCTGCGGGCGGCGTCGCGGGACGCGACGAGCGCGGCGGGCAGGTCGTGCCCCTCCAACGCGTGGTGGGCGCGCTTGGCCGCCTTCCCGAGGCGCGGGTCCGCCGTCAGCGCGTCGAGATACGCGCGGTGCATGGTGGTGCGCTCGCCCGGGAGCAGGTCGAGCACGAGCGCCTCGGCGACCAGGGCGTGCCGGAACGCGACGTGCTGGCCCTCGACGCGCAGGACCTGCTGGGCCACGGCCTCGCGCAGGGCGGCGTCGGTCGCGCCCGGCGCGTCGAGCCCGCGCAGGTGCGCCGCGGCGGCGCGCAGCAGCGCCTCGTCCACCTGGCGCCCGGCGACGGCGGCGAGCCGCACGAGCTGCTGCACGGCCGGGTCGAGGCGCTGCAGGCGCGCGTGCAGGACGTCGGCCAGGGACCACGGCAGGCCGGTCGACGACTGGCCCGCGTCGAGCAACTCCTCGGCGAAGAAGGCGTTGCCGTCCGACCGGCTGCGCACGGCGTCGAACTCGGCCTCGCCGAGGGGCTCGCCGCGGGTGGCGGTGGTGAACTCGCGCAGCTCGTCGGAGGTGAAGGGGGACAGCTCGACGTGCTCCACCGGGCGCTGGCGGTACAGCTCCGCGAGGACGGGGCGCAGGGGGTGGCGGCGGTGCAGGTCGTCGCTGCGGTACGTCGCGACGACCAGGAGGTGCTCCGACCGCATCCGCGCGACGACGAACCGCAGCACGTCGCGCGTCGACTCGTCCGCCCAGTGCACGTCCTCGACGACCAGCACGAGCGGGGAGCCCGCCCGGCCGGCGGCGGCGAGGCTGCCGGCCACGCCGTCGAGCAGCTGCAGGCGCTCCGCGTGGTCGGCGTCGCCGTCCGCACCGCCCGCCGGGTCGAGCAGGCGCGCGAGGGCGGGGCGCGCGGCGACGACCTCGGCCACCGCGGGGACGCCGCGCAGCTCGGTCAGCGCCTCCGTGAACGGCAGGTACGGGATGCCGACGTCGCCCAGGTCCACGCAGTGCGCGACGACGACGCGCGCGCCGGCCTCGCGCGCGACGTCGGCGAGGTGGGTGACCAGGCGGGTCTTGCCCACCCCGGCGTCGCCGCCGAGCAGCAGGACGCCCGGCTCGCCCTCCGCGGCGCGCTCCAGCGCACCGCGAAAGGCGGTGACCTCCTCCTGGCGGGCGATCAGGGGCACCTCGCTGGAACGTCGCACGAGGTGATCGTCCCACCGAGCACCCACACCCGCCCCAGGTTTTCCGGGCTCGCCGACCCGCCCCGTGGCCGCCTCGACCGCGGTGCGGGCCCCCGTGCCGCCCACGGTCAGGCGGCCCGGCGTCCGGCGCCGTCCTGCGGGCGCAGCGCGTCCAGCCCGTGGGCGATCTGGTCGGCCCGGCGGGTCACCTGGAGGTCCCACGCGCGGGCGTCGGTCCGGGCCGCGACGGCGTCGAGCGTCGAGCCGAGCCGCTGCACGGCCTCGCGGTCCGCGGCCCGCGACCGTGCCCGGCGGGCCAGGTCCCGGACCGCGCGGCCCACCGTGCGCATCCACGCCGGCGTCCCGCGCTGGTAGGTCTCGGCCATCCGCTCGCGCCGGTAGTCCAGCTCGGCCAGGACGGCCAGGTCCCGCGACGTCATCTGGTTCATGTCCTCGTCCCCTCACCGGCCGGTGTCCCCGGCCTTCGTGCCGGCCACCGCCGGCTCTCCGATCTCGTGGTGACCACGGTCGTCCTGAGGCCCCCGGCGGGGGATCGGGCAACTGCCCCGTCTTCGGCGTCGGGGGTACCTCAGACGGCGTGGTGACCAGGGCCTTCGGCCGTCTGAGGTACCCCCAGGGCGGGGCCGCGGGGTCCCGGGGCAGGGGCCGGACCCGCCTTCGCCCGCGCCAGCCGTTGCGACCTGGGTCACAGCGGTCGCACACTGGGGAGACCGGACCTATACGGGGGTGGACTCGTGGCTGGATCTGTTGCAGGCGCCTTCGACGCGCTGCCGATGCTCGGACGTGGCAAGCACCGCAACCCCAAGAAGGGCGCGTGCTTCATGGAGCTGGCGTCGTTCCTGGCCGGTGAACGGTGGAGCGACCATCCGCAGTGCACTCACCCGCTCCTCGCGATGCTGGCCCGTGCCGTGAACGACCTGACTTCCGACGGGAACCGGCCGCAGCTCGCGCCGCTCATCCCGTCCGTCATCGGGCTGACCAGCGGCGACCCGCGCTGGGACGTGCGGATCGCGCTGCGTGCCGCGCAGACGGCGCTGCCCGTCGCGCCCGCCGACCGGCAGCAGACGCTGGCCGTCGCCATCATCGGCGCGGAGCGCATGCTCGACGCCCTGGACGGTCGACCCGAGGGGACCCTCGACCCCGCCAGCGCCGACGCGCTCGCCGCGTCGCCGAAGACGGCCGAGTGGGCCTACCGGTTCTGCGAGGGCACCCGGGTGCGGCCCAAGCGGTTCGTCCGCGACGCCGCGCCGTCCGTGGTGTCCACCGCGGTGCAGGGCATCAGCGAGGCGTTCGTGCCCGACACGGACGCCCGGCTGCGCGGCCTCCTCGCCGCCACGATCGAGGACGCCCGGCGCTGGGCCGGCCACACCGACGAGGACCGCCCGGCCCTCGTCGAGGAGCAGTGGGCCCCGGTGGTGAGGACGGTCCCGTCCGCCTGACCCGTGCCGAGGTAGTACGCGTCGCGCCGAGGTAGTACGCGGCCGCCTCTGGTAGACCGGAGCCGTGACCGACAACCCTCTGGAGCAGCTCACCCTCGACGACCTGCGCCGTCGTACGTCCGTGAAGTGGCGCGCCTACCCGCCGGACGTGCTGCCGCTGTTCGTCGCCGAGATGGACACGCCCGTCGCCCCGCCCGTCGTCGACGCCGTCCGTGCCGCGCTCGCCCTCGGCGACACGGGGTACGACGTCGGAACCGCGTACGCCGAGGCGCTCGGGCCGTTCGCGCGAGAGCGGTGGGGCTGGGCCCCCGACGTCGCGTCCAGCCGCACGATGCCGGACGTCATGGTCGCGATCGTCGAGGTGCTGCGCGTCCTCACCGCCCCCGGCGACGCCGTCGTCGTCACGCCGCCCGTGTACCCGCCGTTCTACGGCTTCCCCGGCAACGAGGGGCGGCAGGTCGTGGAGGCGCCGCTGGGCGCCGACCTGCGGCTCGACCTGGGCACGCTCGAGGCCGCTTTCGCGCGCGTCACGGGCGCCGCCGCCCACGGCACAGGGCCCGGCTCCGGCCGGCGCGCCGTGCTGCTGCTCTGCAACCCGCACAACCCCACCGGCACCGTGCACACCCGCGCGGAGCTCGAGGCGGTGCTGGCGCTCGCCGACCGGTACGGGGTACGGGTGGTGGCCGACGAGATCCACGCCCCCTTCACGTTCGAGCGCGTGGCCGCCGGCGCGCCCGCGTTCGTGCCGCTGCTGTCCGTGGCGGGGTCCGAGCGCGCGATCGTCGTGCAGTCGGCGTCGAAGGCCTTCCACCTCGCCGGGCTGCGGGCGGCGGTCGCGCTCGGCGGGCCGGACGCCGCAGACGACCTGCGCCGGATCCCCGAGGAGGCGGGCCACGCCGTCAACCACCTCGCGGTGCTGGCGCACGCGGCGGCCTACCGCGACGGCGGGCCGTGGCTGGACGCCCTCCTCGCGGGCGTGCACGCGAACCGCGGGCTGCTCGCGCGTCTGCTCGCGGAGCACGCGCCCGCCGTGCGGCTCCAGCCCGCCGACGCCACCTACCTCGCCTGGCTCGACCTGCGCGCCACCCTGCCCGGCGGGGTCCCCGCCGCCGACGCCGCCGCGTTCGTCCTGGAACGTGGCCGCCTCGCCCTCGAGGACGGCGTGCGCTTCGGCGCCGGCGGCGCCGGGTGGCTGCGGCTCAACCTCGCGACGTCGACGGCGGTGCTCACCGAGGCCGTCGAGCGCCTCGGCCGCGCCCTCGTCGCGCCGGTGTAGCACGGTCTGTTCTACCTCGGCACAGTCCGTGCTGCGTCGGCGGGAGGAGGCTACCTCGCCGAGGCGTAGTCGGGCGCCGGATCGACGCCGAAGGCCTCCTCCAGGGTGGTGGTGCCGGCGAGGCGCATCGGGACGGTCAGACCGGTGCCGACGTAGCGCAGGTGCCAGGGCTCCGGGGCGTAGCCGGTCACGGCCTGCCGGCCCTCCGGGTAGCGGACGACGAACCCGTGGCGCCACGCCTGCGTGGCCACCCAGCGCCCGGTCCGGGTGCGCCCGAACTCGGTGTACGGGGTGCCGGCCTCGGCGACGTCGGCGGCGAGGCCCGTCTGGTGCTCGGAGTACCCCGGGCGCGCGGAGAAGGCGTCGGCGGCGCGGCGTCCGTGCGCGTCGACGTACCGGGCGTACAGCCGCCGCTGGTAGTCCGCGGACCGGTAGCCGGAGGCGAGGACGAGCTCGTGGCCCGTGGCGGCCTCCGCGTCGGCGGCGAGGCGTTCCAGGGCCCGCGCGGCGTCGGCCTGCAGCAGGTCGTGCTCGCCGAGGGAGGCCACGTCGGGGCGCACGAGGTCGTCGGGCGACCAGTCCGCCGGGGTCACGGGGTGGGTCTTGTTCACCAGCACCGTCGGGTCCGCGGGGTCGTGGCCCGGCGCCCACGTGCGGCTCAGGAGCGGCGCGCCGCCGGGCCGCGGATCGGGGAGCGCGGCGCGCCCGTCGCCCGCCGGGACGACGGTGCCCGCGACGGTCAGCACGCCCGCCAGCGTGCCCGCCACGGCAGCGCCACGAAATCTATGCAGGACCGTGACCGCGACACGGGGGGACATGCCGACAAGGTTGCCAGGGAGCCGATAATCTCGCCAAGGTGCGCCGCCGACACCGCCTCGCCCTCGCCGTCCTGCTGACACCTGTCGTCGGGGTGTCCCTGGTGGCGTGCACCGGGACCGACACGCCGTCCGCCGAGCCCGCCGCCGAGGCGCTCGCGGCCGCGCTCCGGGCGGGCGACGTGAAGGACCTGCCGCTGCAGGCGCCCGGCTCCGTCGACGTGCAGACGCAGCTCACCCAGGTGCTGGAGCCGCTCGTGGACGCCTCGGGCGAGCGCGAGCACACGGTGACGGTGGCCGACGTCGGCAAGCCGGTCACGAAGGACGGCTCGACGACGGCGGTGGCCACGCTGGACTGGTCGTGGCCGGTGGGCCGCGCCGTCACGTGGAAGTACAGCACCGACGTCGACCTCGCCTACACGCCGCCGGAGAGCGGCGACGGCGAGGGGGCCTGGCGCGCGGTGTGGCGGCCTGACGTGCTGGTGCCCGACCTGGAGCCGGGCGAGCGGCTGACGGTCAAGACCCTCGAGGCGGACCGCGGCGACCTGCTCGACGGCGACGGGAAGCCGATGATGACCGAGCGGGGCGTGTGGCACATCGGGGTGGACAAGACGGCGGTCGAGGGGCTCGGCCAGGAGTCCGCGGCGCGCGACCTCGCGCAGCTCGTGGGCCTCGAGCCGAACGAGTTCTTCGCGCGCGTCGACGCGGCCGGGGAGAAGGCGTTCGTCGAGGCGATCACCATCCGCCAGAAGAACCCTGGCGTGGACTTCACGGTGGAGGACGCGCAGGACATCATCGGCGTGCGGGCGGTCGAGGACTCCCTCGAGCTCGGTCCGACGAGCACCTTCGCGTCGCCGATCCTGGGCCGGGTCGGCGAGGCGACCAAGGAGGTCATCGAGGAGTCCGACGGCGCGGTGCAGGCCGGCGACGTGGTGGGTCTGTCGGGCGTGCAGCGCGCCTACGACGACCAGCTCACCGGCTCCCCGGGCGTCCTCGTGAGCGTGGTCCCGGCCGGCGCCGGCGACGTGGGGCTGGACGGCGAGCCGGAGGAGGACGCGGACGAGGGCCGGGAGCTGTACCGCGTGGACGCCGTGGACGGCACGCCGGTGGCCACCACCCTCGACCAGCACCTCCAGAAGCTCGCGGAGAACGTGCTCGACGACGTCGACCCGGCCAGCGCGATCGTCGCGATCCGGCCGTCGGACGGCGAGGTGCTCGCCGCGGCGAGCGGGCCGGGCAGCGAGGGCTGGTCCACCGCGACGCTCGGGCAGTACCCGCCGGGGTCGACGTTCAAGGTGGTGGACGCCCTCGCGATGCAGCGGGCGGGCATCACCCCGGACACGAAGGTCGCCTGCCCGGAGCACCTCACCGTGGACGGCCGGACGTTCGGCAACGTGCCCGGCTACCCGGCGTCGGCGACCGGGGAGGTGCCGCTGCGCACGGCGTTCGCGCACTCGTGCAACACGGCGATGATCGGGCAGCGCGACAAGGTGGCGCAGGCGGACCTGGCGACCGCGGCGTCCGACCTCGGGCTGGTCGACGACGAGGTGGCGACGCCCGTGCTGGGCGTGCCTGCGTTCCTGGGCGCCGTGCCCGCGAAGGCGGACGGCACCGAGCACGCGGCGTCGATGATCGGCCAGGGCAAGGTGCAGGCGTCGCCGCTGGGGATGGCGACGGTCGCCGCGAGCGTCGCCGCCGGCCACCGGGTGCAGCCCGTGCTGGTGCGCGACGAGACGGGCGACGAGAAGGAGGCCTCCGCCTCGCCGTCGGCCGACGAGGAGGCGCCGGAGAAGGCCCCGAAGGAGCCCTCGACGCCGGGGGTGGCCGACGACGAGGCGGCGGTGCTGCGCGACCTGATGCACGGCGTCGTCACCGAGGGCAGCGCGGACATGCTGCAGGGCGTGCCCGGCATCGTCGGTGCCAAGACCGGCACCGCGCAGTACGGCGACGGGTCGAAGCAGCACGTGTGGATGCTTGCGATCGTCGACGACCTCGCGGTGGGCCGGGTGGTGGGGGGGCGCCCCCCCAGGGTCTGATTAAAAAAAACGACGCCCCCCGAACCCCCCCGATGCGCGAGAGGGCAGCCTGCGGGACATGTGCTGCGGC
>NZ_JBHXAW010000063.1:0-18089 GCF_042726645.1 Isoptericola sp. NPDC060257 | reverse complement strand
GCGCCGCGCCCGTGCCGCCGCGGGCGCGGCGCAGGTCGGCGACGAGCCCGCGCACCTCCGCCATGAGCTCCTCGGTGTCGGGGGCGCCCGCGCACAGCACGACCTGCACCTCCCGCGGCAGCCGCGCCGCGGCGCGCAGCAGGTACGGCAGGCCCTTCTGCCGCGTGATGCGGCCGACGAACACGACGGTCGGGCGCGCGGGGTCGATGCCGAGCTCGCGGACGACCCGCTCGGCCGTCGGGTCGCCGTCCGCCGGGCGCCGCCAGCCCGCGAGGTCGATGCCGTTGTGCACGACGTGCACGCGCTCGGGATCGAGCTCCGGGTAGACCCGGAGGATGTCGGCGCGCATCCCGGCGGACACCGCGATCACGCCCGCGGCGCCCAGGTAGGCGGTGCGCTCCGCCCACGACGACAGGGCGTACCCGCCGCCGAGCTGCTCCGCCTTCCAGGGCCGCAGCGGCTCGAGCGAGTGCGCCGTCACGACGTGCGGCACCCCGTGCAGCAGGCCGCCGACGTGCCCGGCGAGGTTGGCGTACCAGGTGTGCGAGTGCAGGACGTCGGCTCCCCCGACGTCCTGCGCCATCGCCAGGTCCACGCCGAACGTGCCGAGGGCGGGGTTGGCGGCGGCGAGCTCGGCCGGCACGCCGTACCCGGTGACGCCCGCCTCGGCGTCGTCGCCGGCGCGCGGCCCGTCGAAGCAGCGCACCCGCACGTCGGCGTGCCGGCGCAGCACCGCCGACAGCTCCGCCACGTGCACCCCGGCGCCGCCGTAGACGTGCGGCGGGTACTCGCGGGTCAGCAGGTCGACCCGGAACGGGCCGCGTGCGGGACTGCTGGCGAGGGTGCTTGCTGGGCTGCTGGCTGGCGTGCTCACGCGGCCAACCTAGCGGGGTCGGCGGGTCGCGGGCGCGGCGGCCTGCGACGCCCTAGGGTCGTGGCATGGCGTCGACCCAGCCCCGCGTGCTCGCGATCGTCCTCGCCGGCGGCGAGGGCAAACGCCTCATGCCGCTCACCGCGCACCGTGCCAAGCCGGCGGTCCCCTTCGGGGGCATCTACCGGCTCGTCGACTTCGCGCTGTCCAACATCATCAACTCGCACTACCTGCACGTCATCGTGCTGACCCAGTACAAGTCGCACTCGCTGGACCGGCACATCTCGAAGACGTGGCGCATGTCGTCGCTGCTCGGCAACTACGTGTCGTCGGTGCCCGCGCAGCAGCGGGTCGGCAAGCACTGGTACCTCGGGTCGGCGGACGCCATCTACCAGTGCCTCAACATCATCGACGACGAGCGGCCCGACATCGTCGTCGTGGTCGGCGCGGACCACGTGTACCGCATGGACTTCTCGCAGATGGTCGAGGCGCACGTCTCCTCGGGCGCCCGCGCCACGGTGGCCGCCATCCGGCAGCCGATCGCGATGGCCGACCAGTTCGGCGTCATCGAGGTGGACCGCGAGGACCCGACGCGGATCAGCGAGTTCCTGGAGAAGCCGGAGAGCCCGGTGGGGCTGCCCGACTCCCCCACCGAGGTGCTCGCGTCGATGGGCAACTACGTGTTCGACGCCGACGCGCTCGTCGAGGCCGTCACGAAGGACTCGGCCGACCCGGACTCCCGGCACGACATGGGCGGCGACATCATCCCCGCGTTCGTCGCCGAGGGCACCGCCGGCGTGTACGACTTCATCCGCAACGAGATCCCCGGCTCCACCGACCGCGACCGCGACTACTGGCGCGACGTCGGCACCATCGACGCCTACTTCGAGGCCAACACGGACCTCATCGCGGTGCAGCCCGTGTTCAACCTGTACAACGAGGACTGGCCGCTGCTCACCGGGTACACAGGACTGCCGCCCGCCAAGTTCGTGCACGCCGGGCCGGGGCGCCTGGGCCACGCCGCCGACTCGATCGTCTCGCCTGGTGTCCTCATCTCCGGCGCGACCGTCGCAGGGTCCATCCTGTCCCCGGGCGCGCACCTGCACTCGTGGGCCACCGTCACGGACGCCGTCGTGATGGACAACGTCCAGGTGGAGCGGCACGCCCAGGTCCACCGCGCCATCCTCGACAAGAACGTGGTGGTGAGCGAACGGGCCCGCGTCGGCGTCGACCACGACGAGGACCGGGCCCGCGGCTTCACCGTCTCGGAGTCGGGGATCACCGTCGTCCCGAAGGGCACCGTCGTTGCTTGACCCCGCTCCCCGTACCGCCACCGCCCCCGCCAGTTCCGCGGACGGCGGCGCCGAGGCGCCGCGCCGCCGGCTCGTCGTCACCGACGTCGACTCCACGTTCATCACCGCCGAGGTGATCGAGCTGCTCGCCGACCACGCCGGCACCCGCGCCCAGGTCGCCGAGGTGACGGAGCGCGCGATGCGCGGCGAGCTCGACTTCGCCGGCTCCCTGCGCGAGCGCGTCGCCACGCTGCGCGGGGTGCCCGTCGAGGCCCTCACCGCGGTGCGCGAGGCCGTCGTGCTGACCCCCGGCGCCGCCGACCTCGTGAGCGAGGTGCACCGCCGCGGCTGGGAGTTCGGGCTCGTGTCCGGCGGCTTCGCCGAGATCCTCGGCCCGATCGCCGACGCGCTCGGCATCGGCCGCTGGCGCGCCAACCGTCTCGAGGTGGCCGACGGCGTGCTCACCGGCCGCACCGTCGGACCGGTCGTCGACCGTGCCGACAAGGCCGCCACGCTGCGCCGCTGGGCCGCCGAGTGCGGGCTCGAGATGGTCGACACGGTCGCCGTCGGGGACGGCGCCAACGACCTCGACATGATCGACGCCGCGGGCATCGGCATCGCCTTCGCGGCCAAGCCGCTCGTGCGCGCGCAGGCGCCGTTCAGCGTGGACGGCCCTCGGCTCGACGACGTGCTCGGCGTCATCGACGCCGTCGACGCCGCGGCGGGCCGCGGGCCCGGCAGCATCCGCCCCTGAGCCGGCGGTCCTGACCGCACCGGCCCGAGCGCGCAGCCGTAGCGCGAAACCCCTGGCAGGGGCCAGGATCGGACCATGGCGACGACGGTCGAGACCAACGCGCTCAACACCATCGACGAGTCCGAGCGGCACGGGAGGCCGCGGGACCTGTTCTGGCCGTGGTTCGCGGCCAACGTGTCCGTGCTGGGCCTGGGCTACGGCGCGTACCTGCTCGCGTTCGGCGTGTCCTTCTGGCAGGCCGTGGTCGTGGGCTCGGTCGGCATCGTGGCGTCGTTCCTGGCCTGCGGGTTCATCTCCCTCGCCGGCCGGCGCGGGTCGGCGCCCACGATGGTGCTGAGCCGGGCGGCGTTCGGCGTGGACGGCAACCGGCTGCCGTCGCTGCTGTCCTGGATCCTCACCGTGGGCTGGGAGACGGTGCTGGTCGCCCTCGCGACGCTCGCCACCTCGACCGTGCTCGGCACGCTCGGCTGGGGCGGTGGCACCGTGACGCAGGTCGTGACGCTCGCCGTCGTGGCCCTGGTCGTAGTGGCCGCGGGGATCTTCGGGTTCCAGCTCGTGATGAAGCTGCAGCAGGTCATCACCGTGCTGACGGCCGTGCTCACGGTGGTCTACGTCGTGCTCGTCGCGGGCCACGTGGACTGGGCGACCGTCGCGGCCATCCCGCCCGGGCAGGCGCCGCAGGTCATCGGCGGGCTCGTCTTCATGATGACCGGCTTCGGCCTCGGCTGGGTGAACATGGCGGCCGACTACTCGCGCTACCTGCCGCGCACGGCGTCCGGGCCGGGCGTCGTCGGCTGGACGACGTTCGGCGCCTCCCTCCCGCCGGTGCTGCTGCTCGTCGCCGGGATGCTGCTCGCCGGCTCCGACCCCGCCCTCGCCGACGCGATCGGCGCCGACCCGATCGGCGCCCTGGCCGTGCTGCTGCCGGAGTGGTTCCTCGTCCCCTTCATGGTCGTGGCCCTGGCCGGGCTGATCGGCGGCGCGGCGCTCGACATCTACTCCTCGGGCCTCGCCCTGCTGTCGCTGGGGCTGCCCGCCCCGCGCTGGGTGGCGGCCGCGATCGACGGCGTCCTCATGGTGCTCGGCGCCACCTACGTCGTCTTCGTCGCCGACGACTTCTTCGGCCCGTTCCAGGGCTTCCTCATCACGCTCGGTGTGCCGATCGCCGCCTGGTGCGGCGTGCTGCTCGCCGACATCGCGCTGCGCCGCAAGGACTACGCCGACGACGAGCTCGCGGACCGGCGGGGGCGGTACGGCAGCGTG
This sequence comes from Isoptericola sp. NPDC060257, assembly GCF_042726645.1. Classification (NCBI taxonomy): domain Bacteria; kingdom Bacillati; phylum Actinomycetota; class Actinomycetes; order Micrococcales; family Promicromonosporaceae; genus Isoptericola; species Isoptericola sp. NPDC060257. The sequence continues at coordinate 13,909 of NZ_JBHXAW010000063.1, read as the reverse complement.
CGGTGGACGGCGGTGCTGCTCGTCGTGGCGGGCACCGTCATCGGCTGGGGCCTCGTCACCAACACGTACGCCGGGTGGCTGTCGTGGCAGGGCTACCTGCTGGGGCCGCTCGGCCTCGGCGGCCGCGACGGCCAGTGGGCGGGTGCGAACCTCGGCGTGCTCGTGGCCCTCGCGCTCGGGCTGCTGGGCACGTTCGTCCTCTCGGCGCGCGCGGTGCGGCGGCAGGAGTCGGCGCAGGAGTCGGCGTGAGCGCCGCGCTCGTCGTGGTCGACATGCAGGTGGTCTTCGCCCGGCCGGGCAGCCCGTGGGCCGCGCCGGGCTTCGACGCCGCGGCCGCGAACCTGCGACGGCTGCTGCCGGCCTTCGCCGGCCGGACGGTGTGGACCAGGTACGTGGCGCCCCGCGCGCCGCAGGGCGCGTGGCGGGAGTACTTCGCGCAGTGGCCGTTCGCCCTCGTGCCGCCCGACGACCCGCTGTACGGCTTCGCGGACGGCCTGGACCCCGCCGGCGCGCCGGTCGTCACCGCCACGACGTTCGGCAAGTGGGGGCCGGAGCTCGACGCGGCGACCGGGCACGCGGACGAGCTGGTGGTGGCCGGCGTCTCGACCGACTGCTGCGTGCTGTCCACGGTGCTGCCCGCCGCGGACGCCGGGCGGCGGGTGCGGGTGGTGGCCGACGCGTGCGCCGGGGCGAGCGACGCCGACCACGCGCGGGCGCTCGACGCGATGCGGCTCTACGCGCCGCTGGTCGAGGTCACGACCGTCGACGAGGTGCTCGGCGGGCTGCCCGACGACGGTCGCGGCACGACCTGACGGTTCAGGAGGGGCGACCGACGTGCACGAGGCGGGCGCCGTCGCGGCCCCACTCGGCCCACGGCTCCGCGGACTCCAGCACCGCGTAGGTGGCGGTCGGCACGCCCACGCGTACCTGCGCGACGGCCGCGGCGTCCGAGCCGTCGCCCGCGAGGTACGCCGCCGTCGCCGCCATCGTCGGCTCGTGCCCGACGACGAGCACGGTGCGCGCCGACGCCTCGACCTCCCGCAGGAGGCCGAGGACGTCGCGCACGCTCGCCTCGTAGAGCTCGTCGCGCACGTCGAGCGCGGTGTCGGCGGAGCCGTCGAGGTGCGAGGAGGCCAGGTCCCAGGTCTGCCGGGTGCGCAGCGCGGAGGACACCAGCGCGAGCTGCGGCCGCAGGCCCGCCGCGGTGAGCGCCATGCCGACGCGGCTCGCCTGCTTGCGACCGTTCAGCGCCAGCGGGCGGCGGTCGTCGGGGATCACGCCCTTGCCGGGCTCGGCCTTGGCGTGCCGCAACAGCACGAGGCGCCAGGTCGGCGCGTCGCCCTCGGCCTGCGTTACCGCTCTCATGCGCTCCGTCTCACAGGTCGTCCCAGGGGCCCGTGCCGGGCCCCCGACCCGTCACTGACCCATCGCGTGCACACCGCCGTCGACGTGGACGATCTCCCCGGTCGTGGCGGGGAACCAGTCCGAGAGAAGTGCCACGACGGCGCGCGCAGCCGGCTCCGCCGTCGTCTGGTCCCAACCCAGCGGGGCCCGCTGCGGCCAGGCGTCCTCCATGGTCGCGAAACCCGGGATGGACTTCGCGGCCGTGGTGCGGATGGGCCCGGCGGAGACGAGGTTACACCGGATGCCGTGGGGCCCGAGGTCGCGGGCCAGGTACCGGTTGGCGGACTCCAGGCCCGCCTTGGCGACGCCCATCCAGTCGTAGACCGGCCAGGCGAAGGAGGCGTCGAACGTGAGCCCCACGTAGGCGCCACCGGACATCAGCGGGCGGGCCGCCTCGATGAGCGACTTGTACGAGTACGTCGAGACCTGCAGGGCCGTCGCGACGTCGCCCCACTCGGCCGAGAGGAAGTTGCCGCCCATCACGGTCTGCGGGGCGAAGCCGATGGAGTGCACGACGCCGTCGAGGCCGTCCACGTGCTCCTTGACGCGCTCGGGGAGGGCCGCGAGATCCTCCTCGCTGGTGACGTCCAGCTCCACCACGGGCGCCGTGACCGGCAGCCGCTTCGCGAACGCCTGCGTGAGCTTCATCTGGCGGCCGAAGGAGGTGAGCACCACCTCGGCGCCCTCCTCCTGGGCGAGGCGGGCCGCGTGGAACGCGATGGAGCTGTCCGTGAGGACGCCGGTGACGAGGAGCTTCTTGCCGTCGAGCAGAGCCATGATGACCTTCCGGTTGTGCGGGGGTGAGGAAGCGAGGGGGCAGGGCCAGGGCTGGTCAGTGACCCATGCCGAGGCCGCCGTCGACCGGGACGACCGCGCCGGAGACGTACGCCGCGGCGTCGGAGGCGAGGAACTCCACGACGCCGGCGACCTCGTCGGTCGAGGCGAAGCGGCCCGCGGGGATGGACGCCTTGTACTGCTTCTGGGTGGCCTCGGGCAGCGCCGCGGTCATGTCGGTCTCGACGAAGCCCGGCGCGACGACGTTCGCGGTGATGCCGCGACCGCCGAGCTCCCGGGTGATCGACCGGGCCATGCCGACGAGCGCGGCCTTGGACGACGAGTAGTTCACCTGGCCGGGGCCGCCGTAGAGGCCCACGACCGAGCCGACGAGCACGATGCGGCCCTTGCGCGCGCGGATCATCCCCTTGGAGGCGCGACGCACGCAGCGGAAGGTGCCGGTGAGGTTGACGTCGAGCACGGTCTCGAACTCCTCGTCGCTCATGCGCATGAGGAGCTGGTCGCGCGTGACGCCGGCGTTCGCGACGAGCACCTCGACCGGGCCCAGGTCGGACTCGACGGCCGAGAACGCGGTGTCGACGGCGGCGCTGTCGGTCACGTCCGCGACATAGCCGTGCACCCCGTCCGGCAGGTCGCCGCCGCGGTAGAGCGTGGCGACCGTGTCGCCCGCGGCGACGAAACGCTCGGCGATCGTGCGGCCGATGCCGCGCGCCGCACCGGTCACGACGACGACCCGTCCGGCGGGCGCGGCGGGCTGGGGGGCGGGGGCGTCGGTCACGGGTTCTCCTCGGCTGTCGTGCTCGTGGTCGGGGCGGTGCGGCGGGCGGTCGGGCACGGCCGACGCCCTGGTGACGCTACCCCGAGCGAGCGGCCACGCAGGGTCGCGGCGCGTCACACGTCCTCGCGACGCTTTGTCGGATCCCTACAAGGCGAGGCGATCGGCGGAGGGGTCCATGGGCCTCCGCGCGCCGTCCTAGACTGGCCGGGTGAGCAACGCCCGCGCGACCTCTCCCGGTCCGCGCCCCTCCGGAGGCCGCCGCCACGGTGCGGACCAGGGCGCCGAGGTCCCCTCGATCACCAGCGCCCCCGAGCCGCTGGAGGAGGACCAGGCGCGCCGCACGCGGCGCTACCTCGTCCAGATGGGGATCCGGATCGTGTGCTTCCTCGGCGCGGTGCTCGTGGACGTCCTCTGGATCCGGCTGGTGCTGGTGGCCGCCGCGGTCGTCCTGCCCTACTCGGCGGTGCTCTTCGCCAACGCCGGCCGCGACCGCGTCTCCTACGACACCTCGCCGATGGTCGACGTCGCGCCCACCGAGCTGACCGCGTCCGCCCAGGACGACGCCGGCCCGCACCGCCAGGAGGCGTCCGGGCCGGAGACGTTCGACGGCCCGCACCGCGTCGTCGAGCACCAGGACGACCCGGCGGACGAGAACGAGGCCAAGAACGAGAACGAGAACCCCGGAGGGACCCGCTGATGGACGTGCTCGGGACGAACGCCGACCCGGTGGCGGGCGAGCTGGTCTGCTCCGCCAAGGGCTGCCGCGCCGAGGCCGCGTGGGGTCTGCTGTGGAACAACCCGCGGCTGCACACCCCGGAGCGCCGCAAGGTGTGGCTCGCGTGCGACGACCACCGCGAGCACCTCGAGCAGTTCCTCGGTGCGCGCTCGTTCTGGAAGCAGACCGTCCCCGTCGCGGAGCTCGATCGCGCGTGACGACCGACCGTTCCTCGACCGACACGCACCCGACGGGCACCCCCCTGGCGCCGGACGAGCGCCGCTCCCCCGACGCGCCGACGCCCCCGCGCACCCGCCGGCAGTGGATCACGCTCGGCCTGGGCGCCGTGCTCCTGGCCGCCGTGTGCGTCCTGGCGGCCGTGTGGCAGTGGCACCGGTACACCTGGCGCGAGGCGCAGATCGACCTGGTGCAGTCCAACTACGCGGCGGCGCCCGTCCCCCTCGCCGACGTGCTGCCCGAGCCCGGCGCCGTCCTCGACCCGGACGACGAGTGGCGCCCCGCCGTCGCGACCGGCACCTACCGGCCCGAGGACACGGTGCTGCTGCGCAACCGCCCCGTCGGCGGCCAGCCCGGCTTCCACGTGCTGGTGCCGCTCGAGACCACCGGGGCGGGCGGGCAGCCGGTCGTCCTCGTCGTCGACCGGGGGTTCGTGCCGCTGGGCGAGGACGCGAGCGCGCCGTCCTCCGTGCCCGACCCGCCGGCCGGCGAGGTCGAGGTGACGGTGACGATGCGGCCCGACGAGCCCGCCTCCGACCGGGGCACCCCGGCGGGGCAGGTGCAGGCGATCCACACCGATCAGGTGCTCGCCGCGGGCCCGGACGGCGCCGCGTGGGCCGACGGCGCCACCGTGGGCGGGTACGGACAGCTGCGCTCCGAGGACCCGGCCGCCGCGACGACGCCGGGGGCCCTCCCCGAACCGGACACCGACCCGGGGTCGCACCTCAGCTACACGGTGCAGTGGTGCATCTTCGCGCTCGGCGCGCTGGGCGGCTACGTCGTGCTGTGGCGCCGCGAGACCCGGCCGGTGCACGTGACGGCGGGCGACCTCCTCGCCGCCGGCGACGGCCCGGACCCCCTGGACGGGACCGGGGGGCCGGGCGCCGCCGTGCGCCCCCAGCGCCCCCGCCGGCGGAAGGTCGACGAGGACTACGAGGACGCGCTGCTGGACGCCGCCGAGAGGCCGCGGGCCGACGCCGACACGCCCGCCGACGGGCGTCAGGCCAGCGACACCAGCTCGGCGTAGTCCGCGGACCACAGGTCCTCGTCGCCGTCGGGCAGCAGCAGCACCCGCTCCGGGTTGAGCGCCTCCACGGCGCCGTCGTCGTGGGTGACCATCACGACGGCGCCCTCGTAGGTGTCGAGCGCCCCGAGGATCTCGGCGCGCGACGCCGGGTCGAGGTTGTTGGTGGGCTCGTCGAGCAGCAGCACGTTCGCGCTCGAGACGACGAGCGTGGCGAGGGCGAGGCGGGTCTTCTCGCCGCCGGACAAGACGTTCGCCGGCTTCTCCGCGTCGTCGCCGCTAAACAGGAACGAGCCGAGGACCGAGCGCACCTGCGTGTCCGTGAGGTCGGGGGCGGAATGCCGCAGGTTCTCCACGACCGTGGCGTCCAGGTCGAGGGTGTCGTGCTCCTGGGCGTAGTAGCCGATCTTCAGGCCGTGCCCCGGCACGACGCGGCCGGTGTCCGGCTCCTCCACGCCGCCGAGGATGCGCAGCAGCGTCGTCTTCCCGGCGCCGTTGAGCCCGAGGATGACGACGCGCGACCCGCGGTCGATCGCGAGGTCCACGCCGGCGAAGACCTCCTGCGAGCCGTAGCTCTTGGACAGCTCCTCGGCGGTGAGCGGGGTGCGGCCGCACGGCGCGGGCTTCGGGAACCGCAGGTGCGCGACCCTGTCGGCGCGCCGCTCGCCCTCGACGCCGGAGAGCATGCGCTCCGCGCGCTTGATCATGTTCTGCGCGGCGGTGGCCTTGGTCGCCTTGGCGCGCATCTTCTCGGCCTGGGCGACCAGGGCGCCGGCCTTCTTCTCGGCGTTGGCGCGCTCGCGCCGGCGGCGGCGCTCGTCGGTCTCGCGCTGCGCGAGGTAGGCGTCCCAGCCGAGGTTGTACTGGTCCAGCTCGCCGCGGTTGGCGTCCAGGTGGAACACCTTGTTCACCGTGGCGCGCAGGAGGTCGTTGTCGTGGCTGATCACGATGAACCCGCCGCTGTACGCCTTGAGGTAGTCGCGCAGCCAGGCGATCGAGTCGGCGTCGAGGTGGTTGGTCGGCTCGTCGAGGAGCAGCGTGTCGACGCCCGAGAACAGGATCCGCGCCAGCTCGATGCGGCGGCGCTGACCGCCGGACAGCGTGTTCAGCGGCTGGGCCAGGACGCGGTCGTCGAGGCCCAGGTTGCTGGTGATCCGGTGCGCCTCGGACTCCGCCGCGTACCCGCCGGCGGCGAGGAACCGCGCCTCGAGCTTCGGGTAGCGCTCGAGCGCCGCGGCCTGCGTGTCGGCGTCGGCCGAGGCCATGAGGCCCTCGGTCTCGCGCATCTGCGTGACGATGTGGTCCAGCCCGCGCGCGCTGAGCACCCGGTCCATCGCGACGACGTCGAGGTCGCCCGTGCGCGGGTCCTGCGGCAGGTAGCCGATGTCGGTGCCCCGCGTGATCTGCCCGGCCGCGGGGAGCGTCTCGCCCGCGAGCGTCTTGGTGAGCGTCGTCTTGCCCGCACCGTTGCGGCCGACGAGGCCGATGCGGTCGCCCGGGGCGATGCGGAACGTCGCCTCGTGCAGGAGGGTGCGGGCGCCGAAGCGCAGCTCGACGCCGTGGGCGGTGATCAAGGCAGGGGTGTCCTTCGACAGGGGGTGGGAGGCCCCCTGAGTCTAGTGCTCCCGGGGTCCGGCCCACGACGACTTAAGTCACACTCCCGCCGCTCTCGGTAAGGTTCGCGCGTGAACCGCGCCCCTCGCCCGACGACGGCCGTCCTCGCCGTCGTCGTGGTCCTCGCCGGCCTCGCCGGCCGCGCCCTGCTCCCGCACGCGGTCGGCGGGCCGCTCGGGGACGCCCTCTACGCGACGCTCGTCGTGCTGCTCGTCGCGTTCCTCGCCCCGCGCACGCGCCCCGTCGTGGCCGGCGTCGTCGGGCTCGTCGTGTGCGCGGGGATCGAGGCGGCCTGGCTGACCGACGTCGCCGGCCAGGTGGTCGCGCGGTTCCCGCTCACGCGGTATGTGCTCGGCACGGCGTTCACGCCCACCGACCTGGCGTGGTACGCCACCGGGGCCGTGGTGGGCGCGGCGCTGATCGCCCTGACCCGCCCCCGGCCGCGCGGGGTCGACCTCTCGCTGCGGCACGTGCGCGACGCGACGGGTCCCCGACGACGGGGCGCGCGCGTCGCGGTCCCCGTGGTGCTGGTCGTCGCGCTCGCCGCGGGCGGCGGCGCCCTCGCCTGGGTGCTGCGTTCCGAGACCCAGGACCTCTCCGCGCGCGTCGTCGTCGCGCAGGACGCCCTCGACGGTTCCGCCGACCGGGTGGCCGACGCCGGCGTCCGCGACGACCTCGCCGCGACGATCGACGAGGCCCGCGCCCTGCTCGACGCGACACCGGTCCTGGACCGGATGCCCGGCGACGCGCCCGAGCTCGCGACGCGCCTCGACGGCGACGTCGAGGCGGTGGAGGCCTCGCGCCTCGCCTTCGCCCGCACGCAGGCCGCCGACGCGCGCGACGCGCTCGCCCCGGTGGCGCGACGCGCCGACCGCGTGCTGGCCGCGACCGACGAGCTCGCCGAGAGCGGGCAGGACGCCGGCGAGAGGGTGCGTGCCTCGTCCCGCGACGCGCTCGGCACCGCGGACGAGCTGACCGCCGAGACCCAGGACGACCGGCTCGCCACGGCGTCGTTCACGGAGCTCGAGTCCGCCGCGGCGGACCTCGCCGCGCTGCGCACCGACCTGGCCGACGCGACCACGGACCTCATGACCGCGCAGGACGCCGTCGTCTGCCCCGAGCCGGACCAGGTGTGGTTCCCGGAGGCCGGGAAGATCTCGGCGAAGAAGCTCGCGCCGATCCCGTGGGCGCCGCAGTACTCCGTGCGCGCGGACGTCCTGGACGGGCTGGTGGAGCTCGACGCCGCCTACCGCGCCGAGTTCGGCCAGCACCTGACGGTGAACTCCGCCTACCGCAGCTACGACCAGCAGGTCGAGGTGTACGACCCGGACGACCCGAACCCGCTCGCCGCGCCGCCCGGCTGCTCCAACCACGGCCTGGGCACCGCCGTCGACATCTCCATGGGCCCCGAGGGGTTCGACGGCGCGCGCTACGCCTGGCTCAAGGAGCACGCCGAGGAGCACGGCTGGACCCACCCCGGCTGGGCCGAGCCCGACGGGCGCCTCCCGGAGCCGTGGCACTGGCAGTCGGTCGAGACGCCGACGGAGTACTGAGGAGCGGGGCTCCGGCGTCCCGTCACGCCCCCGGGAGGCGCCGCACGTCGAACGGGACCTCGCGCGCGCCGTCACCGTCGCGCTCGACGCGCAGGACGGGGCGGTCGGGCCGCTCGCTCACGGCCTCGACGGGCGCGCCGTCGACGAACCGCAGGGCGGCGTACTCGTCCACCGCGTACCCCTCCGCGAGCGCCCCGGAGGCCACCCAGCCGAGGTACGCCTCCCGACGGTCCGCCTCGCCCAGGTAGTGCGGGCACGCGCTGCCCGGCACGAGCCCCAGGCCGTCGTCCAGCGGGGCGAGCGGGCCGAACGAGTCGGTCGACGAGGACTCGAACCAGCAGTTCATGCCCGCGCTGATGCCCGCGAGGACCGTCCCCTGCGCCGCGGCCCGGGCGAGCAGGTCGGGCAGGCCGTGCCGCCGCCACACGACCAGCAGGTTCGCCGTCGAGCCGCCGCCCACGTACACGACGTCCTGCTCGAGCAGCATCTCCGGGTCGGCGTAGCCCCACGGCTCGTGGCAGAAGAGCGACAGCACCGACGTCCGGGCCCGCCCGGCGAACGCCTCCTCGAAGCGGTGCGCGTACCCGCCGTCGTCGCCGCTCGCGGTCGGCACGAAGCACACCCTCGGGGTGTCCTTGCCGGTGAGGTCGAGCAGGTGGTCGTCGATCGCGGAGGAGCCGTCGTCCGACATCGAGAATCCGCCGCCACCGAGGGCGAGCACCGTACCGGTCATCGTCGCGATCATGCCCGCACCCTACGGAGCGGGCGGCGGCACGGCCCGTCGTTTTCCGCGCGGCCGCTTCCCGCGCGATCACCCGGGCCCCGGCCTAGCGTGGGGCCCGTGACCTTCAACGAGGGCGGCGAGTTCGAGGGTGGCCGGGTCCGCAAGGGCGCGGGCGGGCGCCGCGGCGCGGTCGTCGGCGGCGGCATCGGCGCCATCGTCGTCGCGCTGCTGGCCGTGTTCCTCGGCGGCGGCGACCTGGGCCAGCTCACCGGCGCCCTCGGCGGCGCCGTCCAGGACGCCGGGGCGCCCGCGGGCGACGGGCAGGAGCAGTACGTCGAGGCGTGCACGGCCGAGCAGGCGAACACCGACCGCGAGTGCCGGCTGTCGGCCACCGTGCAGTCGCTCGACGCCTACTGGGAGCGCGTGCTGCCGCAGCAGGCCGGCGTGGAGTACGCGCTGCCGCCGGTGGAGAGCTTCTCCGGGTCGACGACGACGGGGTGCGGCTCCGCGACCAGCGCGACGGGACCGTTCTACTGCCCGCCGGACCAGACGGTGTACGTCGACGTCTCGTTCTTCGACCAGCTGAGCTCCCAGTTCGGCGCCGAGGGCGGGCCGCTCGCCGAGGAGTACGTCGTGGCGCACGAGGTGGGCCACCACGTCGAGCAGCTCACCGGCGCGATGGACGCCGCCGACCGGCGCGGCAGCGGGCCCGAGTCCGACTCCGTGCGCATCGAGCTCATGGCCGACTGCCTCGCCGGCATGTGGGCGGGGTCGGCCGCGACCGAGGTCGACCCCGACACGGGTGTGACGTTCCTCGACCCGGTCTCCCCCGCCGAGCTGCGGCAGGCGCTGGACGCGGCCGCGGCCGTCGGCGACGACCGCATCCAGCAGCGGGCCACGGGTCAGGTGAGCCCGGAGGGCTTCACCCACGGCACCTCCGAGCAGCGGGTGCGGTGGTTCACCGTCGGCTACGAGGGCGGCACCCTGGACGACTGCGACACCCTGGCCGCGCGTGCTCTCTGACGCTCGACCCGGCCGCGCCGGGCGCTCCCGGCTGCATCGACGCAGACGGGCCCCTACGATCCGAGCATGGGTGACGCGCCACGGCTGCACACGATCCTGGTGACCGGAGCGGCGGGGCCCGCGGGCCGGGCGCTCGGCCCTCAGCTCGCACGCCGCGCCGACGCGGACCTCCGACGGGTGGTGGGGGTCGACCTGGCGCCGACCGCGGGCACCGGCTACGACGTGGTCGAAGCCGTGCCCGCGGCAGCCGACCCCGCCTACGACGCGGCGACTCTCGACCTGCTGCGCCGTCACCGTCCCCGTCTTGTCGTGCCCACCGTCTCCGACGAGCTGCCGCGGCTCGCGGTGCTCGCGGCGGCGGCCGGGCTCGGGACGTCGGTCGTGCTCTCGGCGCCGGGCCCCACTGCCGTCGCCGCGGACAAGCTCCTCACGATGTGGTCGCTCGAACGGCACGGGGTCTCCGTCCCCCGGCACCTGCCCGCCGACGCGCTGGGCTCGGCGGCCGAGGCCTTGGCCTGGGCCGACGGACCGGTCGTCGTCAAGCCGCGCGTCGCCCGCGGCGGGCGGGGCGTGCACGTGGTGGAGGACCCGGACGACCCGGTCTGGGCGAGCACGGACGCGTCCTGGGTGGTGCAGGCCTTCGCCCCTGGCACCGAGTACAGCCCCCAGGTGTACCGCTCGCCCGCCGACGGACGCTGCGTCGTCGTCGTGCTCGAGAAGACGGGCCGCAAGGAGGGTCGCGTGGGCAACGCCACCGCGGTGGAACGGCTGCCCACCGGGACGGCGGACGACGTCGCGAAGCTCGCCGCCCGCACCGCGGAGGCGCTCGACCTCGTCGGCCCGCTCGACATGGACGTCCGGCTCCTCGCGGACGGCACGCCCGTGGTCCTCGAGGTCAACGCCCGGTTCGGCGCCGTCTCGGCGGCCGCACCGGAGGTGCTCGACGCGGTCCTCGACGAGTGGCCCTCGACGAGCGATCGGGTGGCGCCGTGACGTCCGTCCTCGTCGCGCTCGTCCTGGTGCTCGCGCTCTCGCTGCTGGTGGTCGGGCTGGTCCGCCTCGCGTTCGTGCCCGCCGCTCTCGTGTTCGAGGCCCGGCGCCGGCGCGACGACCCCGGCCCGGCCGGTTGCGGCCCGATGTTCCCCGAGACGCCCATGGTGAGCGTCGTCGTGCCGGCGTACGAGGAATCCGTGGTGATCGAGAACTGCGTGCGCTCCGTGCTGCGCAGCGAGCACCCCTCGCTCGAGATCGTGTGCGTCGACGACGGCTCGTCCGACGACACGTTCGCGCGCATGGAACGGCTCGCGGCGGAGCACCCCCAGGTGCGAGCCCTGCGCCAGGACAACGCCGGCAAGGGAGCGGCGCTCAACACAGGGATCGCGGCGGCGCGGGGCGACGTCCTGGTCCTCGTCGACGCGGACGGCCTGTTCCGGCCGGACACGGTGACGCGGCTGCTGCGCGGGTTCCGCGACGACCGGGTCGGCGCCGTGTGCGGGAACGACCGGCCCGTCAACCTCGACCGCGTCCTCACCCGGCTGCTGTCCCTCATCAGCCACGTGGGGACGGGGCTCATGCGCCGTGCGCTCGACGTCCTGGGGTGCCTGCCGATCGTGTCGGGGAACATCGGCGCGTTCCGGCGGGACGTGCTCGACCGCGTCGGCGCGCTGCACACCGACACCCTCGGCGAGGACCTCGAGCTGACATGGCGCGTCGCGCGGGCGGGCTATCGGGTGACGTTCGCGCCCGACGCCCTCGTCTACGCCGAGTCCCCGTCGACCCTGCGCGGCCTGTGGCGCCAGCGCGTGCGGTGGGCCCGCGGCCTGCTCCAGGTGACCTCCATGCACCGCTCGATGGTCGGCAACCCGCGCTACGGCGCGTTCGGCGCGTACCTCCTGTACAACACCGCGGCCCAGGTCGTCGCACCGTTCGTGCAGGTGCTGGCCATGATCGCGCTCGCGGTCCTCGTGCTCGTCGACGGGCCCTCGTGGGTGCCGTCGTCCTGGTGGGGATGGGTGCTCCTGCTCGGCCTCCCGCTGTCGCTCGCACTGCTGCTGCTCGCGGTCCTCCTGGACCGGGCACCCGGGGACCTCCGGCAGCTGTGGACCCTCCCGTTGTGGCCCGTCTACTCGCTGATGATGACCTTCGTCGTGCTCGACGCCGCGCGACTGGAGCTGGGGAACGCGGAGAACCGATGGAACAAGCTGGACCGGAGCGGGACGGTGTCGGTGCGCGGGCTCGTCGACGACGATGGCCCTGGCTCCTGACCGTCGCCGCCACGCTCGGCGTCGCCGTCGGAGCCGCCGTGCTCCTCGCGCGACCGTGGGAGGACGTGCCGCCGACCATGCGGCCCACCGTCGCCCCCGAGCAGGAGCGCTCCGTCAGCGTCGACTTCGGCATCGTGACCGACCCCGACACGGACTGGGCCGCGATCGACCGGCACCTCGACGCCGCGGGTGCCAACGGCGTCGACCTCAACGCGGGACGGGTCGAGTTCACGGCGTTCGACTGGCCCGCCCACCCGGAGGTCGCGGCCGAGCCCGGCAGCGACCACCTGTCGCGCGCTGCCCGCGCGCTGCAGCGGACCGCCGACGGCACGCCGCGCGAGATCGGGCTCATCGTCGACGCCTACGTCCCCGAGTGGATCAAGTCCGACCCGTCGATCGCCGGGGTCTCGGCCAAGGGCACCCGCTCCCCCTACCGCGCGTCGGCCTCCGAGCTCGCCACGGGCGAGGTGGGCGACCGGCTCGTCGAGTACGTCACCGCTCTCGGTGAGCGCTACAACCCCAGCCGGATCGCCGTCACCGAGCTCTTCCTCAACTTCTACAGCTTCGGCGACGACGACCTCGCCCTCTACCGCGAGATGACGGGCGCCGACGACTGGCCGCGGGACGCCGACGGCGAGATCGACGAGGACGACCCCGAGCTCGGCACCTGGCGGTCGGAGGTGCTGGCCGGGCTGCTGGCCCGGATGCGCGCCGGTCTCGACGGCGTGCGCGACGGCCAGGGCGAGCAGATCGAGCTCGCGATGGACGTCCGTGTCGGCTGGGACGACCCTGCCGCCGGTGCGCCCGCGAGCGGGCACGACTACGAGATCCTCCTGCGGTCCGCCGACCGCCTGATCGTCTGGGCGTACGTCGGGGCCAGGGCACGCACTCCCGCGGACGTCGAGCGGGTCACGGCGTCGCTGCAGTCGGCGGGCTTCGACATGTCCCGCTTCACGGTCTCCGTCGGTCTGTGGGCGGCGTCGGCGGACGCCGACCCGCCCCAGGCGATCTCGCCGGAGCGCATGGCCGCGACGCTCCGGGCCGCGACCACCCACGGGGTCCGGGACGCGAACGTCACGCCGCTCTCGCACCTGTCCCCGGCGCACTGGGCGACGTTGGCCCGGGTCTGGGGCGGCGCCGGGCCTAGCGCGTCGGCAGGTCCGGGAGGGTGACGTCCACCTCGGTCCCCTGACCCGGCACGCTGCGGATCGACATCACGCCGCCGTGGTCGTGCACGACGCGGTCGACGAGCGCGAGCCCGAGGCCGGCGCCGCGCACGCGTCGCCGTCGGGTGTTGCGGGTGCGGTAGAACCTCTGGGTGACGCGGTCGATCTCGTCGGCCGGGATGCCGATCCCCGCGTCCGCCACGAGCAGGCGCGCCAGGTGCGACCCGGTGGGCGTCGCCCCGCTCGTCACGGAGACCTTGACCCGGGAGCCCCGGTCGCTGTACTTCACCGCGTTGCTGAGCAGGTTCTCGACCACGTGGCCCAGACGATGGGGGTCGGAGACGAGCGGGACCACGGCGTCTCCCTCGACCACCACCTCGATCCCGGCGGCCTCGGCCGCCGGGCGCTCGTTCTCGACGGCGTCACGGACGACCTGGACGACGTCCAGGTCGTGCCCCTCGAGCACCTGACGACCCGCGACGATCTGGGCGCTGGTCAGCAGGTCGTCGATGAGGGCGCTCCGCGAGACCGTCGAGGGCGTCATCGCCGGCACCGGCGCCGGCTCACCGCCCCTGCTCGGCTGACGGCTCGGCGCAGCCGCGGACGCGCTCG
>NZ_JBHXAW010000062.1:0-18129 GCF_042726645.1 Isoptericola sp. NPDC060257 | reverse complement strand
GTCCTTGATCGTGATCGTGACCTGCGCGGAGTCCTTCTGCCCGTTGCTGTCGCGGACCTCGTAGACGAGGTGCGCGGTGCCCGCCTCGGAGCCCGCCTTGAACCGCACGGTGTCCTCGGAGACGAACGCCTCGCCGAGCTCCGCCTCGGGCTCCTCCTGGAGCTCGTCGTTGAGGACGATCTCGAGGCCGTCGGGGTGCGAGTCGTTCTTCAGCACCGGGATCGTCACGACGTCGCCCGCGTGCACCAGCGCCTTGTCCGCGCCGGCCTCGGGGGGCCGCAGCCGGTCGGGCGCCGGGATGGGCACCACGCGCACCTGGCCGGTCGAGGACCCGCTGCCGTTCGCGACCGTGTACTCGAAGGTCACCGGCTCGCTGAGGCGGCGCTTCTCCGTGACCTTGAGGATCTCGTGGTTGAGCACCGCCACGTCGACGGGCGAGTCCTCCGGCACGGTGACCGACTGCACGACGAGCACGCCGCCCGCCGGGTCGGTGTCGTTGGCCAGCACGTCCAGCAGCGCGGAGCCGTCCGACGGCAGCAGCACCTGGTCGGAGACCACCACCGGCGGTGCCTCGTCCTCCGGCGGCGCGACGACGTCCACGCGGACCAGGCCGAGGGCCACGTTGGGGCCGTCGCTCAGCTGGTAGGTGATGTCGAAGGAGCCGGGCTCCTGCCCCTGGACGGAGAACACCCCGGCGGACAGGTTGTTCGTGACCTTGAGGCCCTTCTGCTCCGTCACGTGCACGAGCCGCAGCTCGTCCCCGTTCGGGTCCGAGTCGTTGGCCAGCGGCTCGATGGTCACCGGCTGGCCGGCGAGCACCGTGACGTGGTCCTGCACCGCCACCGGCGGCTCGTTCGTCGCCACCACGTCGACGAGGAGACGGCCCTCGACCGGCTCGCCGTAGGAGTCCGACACGGTGACGTCGACGATCTTGCGGCCGGTGGCCGCCCCGCCGTCGCGGAACTCGACGGTCCCGTCCGGGCGGAACCGGACCTCGTCGTTCGGGTCCTTCGTCCCCGCGTGGGACAGGAAGAGGTCGTCGCCGTCCGGGTCCTTGAAGTAGGGCAGCACCTTGACGTCGGCGGTGCCGCCCTGGCCGACGCGGAGCACGGGCTCGCCCGACTGCGTCGGCGGGTCGTTCTCTGACTGCGGCACGACCGTGACCGTGACCTTCGCGGTGTCCGTGCCGCCCTCGCGGCCGTCGTCGACCATGTAGGTGAACGTCGTGCTCCCCGTCGCGTCCGCGGGCACGTCGGCCTGCAGCGCCGCGCCGTCGAGCACCCGGTCCACGGCGATCTCGCCGTCGGGGTCGCCGTCGACCGACGCCGTCATCACGTCGCCGTCCGGGTCGATGTCGTTGCCCAGCACGTTGAGCACCGTGGTGCCCCCGGCCCGGACCCCGAAACGGTCGTCCTTCGCCTGCGGCGGCCGGTTCTTCTTGTCCCGGTCGGCGACGAACTGGTCGACCTGCTCCGGCGTCGTCTCCTCGGACTCGGTCTTCTCGCCCTCGTCGTTCTCCGGGATCGTCAGGTCCCAGTCGTCGACCTTCTGGAACTCGTCCGCCGCCATCCACAGCGTGCCGCGGGCCACGTCGTTGAGCACGATGACGTCGCGGTTCACGCGGTAGACGAGGTTGCTGTCAGCGGAGAGCCCCTCCAGGACGACATCCTGGTCGTCGTCGGTCCCGGGGCAGTCCCGCACCACCTGCCCGGACACGGACCACGCGCCGTAGGCGCACGCGCCCAGCTGGACGGGCCGCGCGGGGGTGCCGTTCGCGGTCCGCCTCGTCGGCGTCCCGCCGTCGAGCGGCTGGGAGACCAGCCCGCGCGAGGTCGCGAGCAGCACGATGTCCGAGTCGGGCGACGGCTGCTGCAGCTGGGCCTCGGCGCCGCCGTCGACCTCCACGGCGTCGCCCCCCGGCAGCACGACCTTGCCCGTCGAGCGGTCGAGCACCACGGGCTCCTCGCCCACGGTGGTCACCTGCACGTCGGACCCCGGCTGCACCGAGAGCCGTTCCTCCTCGGGGCCCTCGGCCGTGCCGCGCGTGCTGGTCGGGATCGTCCACAGCTTCTGGTCGGCGGGCGACGCCACGACGACCGTGCCGCCCGTGCTCACCTCGAGCCGAGCGCCCTGGCCCACCTTCTCGAGCGCGGGCTCGGACTTCTCAGGGTCGAAGGACCCCGAGCCGTCGAACGGGAGCACCCACACGGTGCCCGACTCGTCGTCGTAGATCGCGGTGGTGGCGCCGCCCGACGCGACCTGTGCGCCCCCGGGCAGCTTCATCGTGCTGGTCAGGGCGAGCTGCGCCGGGTCGATGGGGCTGGCCGAGGAGTCCCCCGTGCTCGACAGGAGCACCCGCTGCGCGTCCTGCTGGACGTCGAAGCCCGTCGCGTTGGCGTACAGCGTGCCGTCGAGCGCCTGGGCCTGGTAGTTGAACCGGCCGACCTCGCCGTCGGCGGCGTTCGTCACCCACACGCCGGAGTCGTTGAGGTCGACGTCCACCGTCGCCTCGCCGTCGTACCAGAGCGCGAAGCCGGCGAGCCCCGCGCCGAACAGCGCGACGACCCCGGCAGAGGCGATGGACCGACGGTGCTCCACGGCGCGTGAGACGACGCTCATGCGGTTCGGTTCCTCTCCGACTTCGGGCAGGTGCGGACAGCGGCTGGTGCGACAGCCCGCGCGCTACCGTCGCGCCGCGGGCGGAGGACCGGTCTGACCCATCTGGGGAAGTTGCCTGGGAACCGGCTTGATGCATACCTCGGCGAACCCTACCGAAGACGCCCGACATGACACCGGTCGTCTCGATGGGTAGGCCTCCCCATGCATCGCCGCACTACGGTAGTGGGCGAACCCAGCCGTCTGATACGTCGCGTCCAGATCGCACGCCGATCTGAGCAAGACCAGAGCACCAAGGAGCAGTCGTGGCCGACTCGTCGTTCGACATCGTCAGCAAGGTGGACCGCCAGGAGGTGGACAACGCCCTCAACCAGGCCGCCAAGGAGATCGCCCAGCGGTACGACTTCAAGGGGGTGGGCGCGTCCATCGCGTGGAGCGGTCAGGACACCATCGTCTTCGAGGCGAACTCCGCGGAGCGCGTGCTCGCCGCCCTCGACGTGTTCCAGACCAAGCTCGTCAAGCGCGGCGTCTCGCTCAAGGCCCTCGACACGGGCGAGAACGAGCCTCAGTCGTCCGGCAAGGTCTACCGGCTCGCCGGCTCCCTCAAGGAGGGCCTCGCGGGCGAGAACGCCAAGAAGGTCACCAAGCTCATTCGCGAGGAGGGCCCCAAGGGCGTCAAGACGCAGATCACGGGCGACGAGGTGCGCGCGACGAGCAAGTCCCGCGACGACCTGCAGGCCGTGATCGCGCTCCTCAAGGGCGCGGACCTGGACTTCGCGGTCCAGTTCGTCAACTACCGGTGACGGCACGGGCGGGCGGCGCACGCCGCGGGCTGCCGCGCGTCGTCGCGACGGACCTCGACGGCACGCTGCTGCGCTCGGACGGCACCGTCTCCGCCCGCACGCGCGCCGCGCTGCGGGCCGTGGAGGACGCCGGCGTCGAGGTCGTCTTCGTCACCGCCCGCCCGCCCCGCTGGCTGGCCGACCTGGCCGACCTGGTCGGCGGCCACGGCCGGGTCATCGCCCTGGGCGGCGCCGCGGTCTGGGACCTGGGGTCCGGCCGGGCGCTGGACGCCTGCGGCTTCGGCGACGGCGTCGTGCAGGAGCTCGTCGCCGGGCTGCGGGAGGCCGTGCCCGGGGTGGGCCTCGCCGTCGAGACCGTCCGCGGCCCGGCCTTCGACCCCTGGTTCCCCGACGGCGAGCCCGGCCTCGACCGCGGCCTGCGGGCCGTGCCCGTCGAGGACGCGCTGCGCGGCGCGGACGACGCCGTCGCCAAGCTCCTCGCCGTCCGGCCGGGCACGGCGACGCAGGGCTTCGGCGTCGTGCAGCGCGGCGACGTCCGCGACGACGCCCAGGAGGCCTTCTTCGACCGCGTGCGCGGCGTCGTCGACGGTCGCGCCGAGCTGCACTACTCCGGCGCCGCCGGGCTGGCCGAGCTGCTGCCGCCCGGCGTGACGAAGGACGTCGCGCTCGCCCGCTGGTGCCGCCGGCTCGGCGTCGACGCCCGCGACGTGTGGGCCTTCGGCGACATGCCCAACGACCTTCCGATGCTGCGCTGGGCAGGCCGCGGGCACGCCGTCGCCAACGCGCACCCCGACGTGCTCACCTGCGCGGACGCCGTCGTGCCGGGCAACGACGACGACGGCGTCGCCGCCGCGCTGGAGGCCGCGCTCGACGTGTCCCCGCCCGTGGACGGCTACTCCCCGGAGCCGCTCTCCCCCTGAGCCTGTGCGCGCTGCCGGTCGGCGACGAGCTGGGCGCGCAGCTCCTGCACCTCGGCGACGAGCAGGGCCACCTGCGCCTGGCTGACCAGGCCGACGGGCGCCTCCCCCGCCGGTCCGCGCGCCGCGCCCAGGCGGTCGTCCGGCGACGACGTGTCGGTGACCCGCTCCACCAGCCACGACGAGAGCGTCGCCGTCACGACGCCCAGCAGCGCGATGCCGCCGAGCATCAGGCAGACCGCGATGACGCGGCCCGCCGGGGTCACCGGCGTGAGGTCGCCGTAGCCCACGGTCGTGATGGTCACCATCGCCCACCAGAACCCGTCGCCGAGGTTCACGATGCTGGCTCCCGGCGCGCCGCGCTCGGCCTGCGTCACCGTCAGCGCGCCCACGATCACCAGGAGGGCGGTGCCCGCCGCGGCGAACCGCACCACCCGGCCGCGCAGCCGCACGGCGTTGACCCGGTTGAGGCGCACCACCACGGACACCAGCAGCAGCGGGCGCAGCACGGGCAGCACGACCACGGCGAGCTCGAGCGGGTGCCGGCGGACGTAGCGCCACGGGCGGGGCGCGAGCCGGGCGCGCACGACGTAGTCCACCACGAAGAGCGCCCAGGTCACCGCGAGCACGAAGGAGCAGGCGGCCCGCACGTCCGGCGAGGCCTCCGGGCGCGCGATCGGGATGGCGTACGCGACGAGGAACACCAGGGAGATCGCGGTCAGCGGCCACTCGGTCGCCGCCTGCCAGCGCCGCAGGCGCGCGTGACCGGCGTCCGGGTGCGGCGACGGCGGGCGCTCACGCTGCCCGGGCTCGGCCGCGTCGTCCCGGCCGCCCGGCGGGGCTGAGGTCATCGCAGGTCAGCCTGGCAGACCGGCGTCGGCCACGCTCCCCGAGCGCGGCCCCACGGGCCGTCAGTAGCGGGTGATTCCGCCCGGGCCGAAGCCCGTGCCGCCGGCCATCTTCTCCAGGCGGGCGATGCGGTCCGCCATCGGCGGGTGCGTGGAGAACATCTTCGCCATGCCCGCGCCGCGGAACGGGTTGGCCAGCATGAGGTGGGAGACGTTCTGCAGCTCGCGGGTCTGCGGCAGGGGCGCCTTCGCCGTGCCGGACTCCAGCTTGCGCAGCGCCGACGCCAGGGCCATCGGGTCGCCCGTGAGCTTGGCGCCGTCCTCGTCCGCGTCGTACTCGCGCGTCCGGGAGATCGCCATCTGGATCATCATCGCCGCGAACGGCGCGAGGATCGCCATCGCCAGGGCCGCGAGCGGGTTGCCGCCCTCGCGCCGGTCGCCGCCGCCGAAGATCAGCAGGAACTGGGCCAGCGAGGTGATGACGCCCGCCATCGCGGACGCCACCGACGACGTGAGGATGTCGCGGTTGTACACGTGCATCAGCTCGTGCCCGAGCACGCCGCGCAGCTCCCGCTCGTCGAGCAGCCGCAGGATGCCCTCGGTGCAGCACACCGCCGCGTTCTTGGGGTTGCGCCCCGTCGCGAACGCGTTCGGGGCCTGCGTGGGCGAGATGAACAGGCGCGGCATGGGCTGGCGGGCCTCCGTCGAGAGCTCCCGCACGATGCGGTACATCTCCGGCGCCTCGAGCTCCGTCACCGGGTAGGCGTGCATCGCCCGGATCGCGATCTTGTCGGAGTTCCAGTAGCCGACGAACGTCGTGACGAGGCCGATCCCCACGAAGACGACGAGCATGCCCGCGCTGCCGCGGAAGAACAGGGCCCACAGGCCGAGGACCACGGCCCACATGACGCCGAAGAGCGCCGCCGTCTTGAGACCGTTGAAGTGCTGGTGGCCCATGTGTCCTGCCGTCTCCTTCCGTGCGCCCTGCCCGCGCCGGCGCGCCGGCAGGATCCCACGGGGTGAACGCGCCGAGGGGCCGGGCGGTTCCCGCCACCCCACCGAGGTAGCACAGGACCCCGCGAGGTAGCTCGCGGGGTCCGGTACCACCTCGGCGTCAGGAGGACGCGCGACGCTTCGCGATGTCGAGCATCTCGTCGCGCGGCACGACCTTGATGCGCTCGCGGCCGTGCGGCTCGCCCAGCGACTTCTCGTGCTCGTCGAGCAGCACGAAGTCGTCCCACTCGACGACGTCGACGCCGCGGTCGGCGAGGAAGTCCAGGACGGCCTGCGGGTCCGCCTGGGTGGCGGTGCGCCCGCCGGTGACGTCGCCCGTCGCGACGTCGCCGCCGTCGCCCACGCCCGTGACGTCCTCCACGAGGTGGCGGATCGTCTCGGACGCGTCGGACTTGGTGTGGCCGATGAGGCCGACCGGCCCGCGCTTGATCCAGCCGGTGGCGTACACGCCGGGCAGGTGGTCGCCGTCGAGGTCGACGACGCGGCCCTCGCGGTTGGAGATGACGCCCTTGAGCTCGTCGAAGGGGATCTCCGGCAGCGGCGAGCCGAAGTAGCCGACCGCACGGTAGACGGCCTGGACCGGCCAGTCGTGGTGCTCGCCCGTGCCCTTGACCGTGCCGTCGCCCTGCAGCGCGGTGCGCTCGGTGCGCAGCCCGACGACCTTGCCGTCCTCGCCGAGGATCTCGGCGGGGGCGTGCAGGAAGTGCAGGTGCAGGCGGCGGGAGGCCTTCTGCGTCGACGGGTCGACGAGGGTCCAGTCCGTGAGCGTCTTGACGACCTGCTTGGTCTGGTTGGACGACTCGACGGCGGCCATCGAGCCCTCGTCGAAGTCGTAGTCCTCGGGGTAGACGACGATGTCGACGTCCGGCACGTGGCCGAGCTCGCGCAGCTCCAGCGGCGAGAACTTCACCTGCGCCGGGCCGCGGCGCGCGAAGACGTGCACGTCCGTCACCGGCGACGACTTGAGGATGTCGTAGACGTTGGCCGGGATCTCGGTGGGCAGCAGGTCGTCCGCGTGCTTGGCAAGGATGCGCGCGACGTCGAGGGCGACGTTGCCGGCACCGAGCACGGCGACCTCCTTGGCCTCGAGCGGCCAGGTGCGCGGCACGTCGGGGTGGCCGTCGTACCAGGACACGAAGTCCGCGGCGCCGTACGAGCCGTCGAGGTCGATGCCCGGCACCGGCAGCTCGTGGTCCTTGATCGCGCCCGTGGAGAAGATCACGGCGTCGTAGAACTGGCGCAGGTCGTCCAGCTTGAGGTCGACGCCGTAGTCCACGTTGCCCAGCAGGCGGACGTCGCCGCGGCTCAGCACGCGGTGCAGGGCGGTGATGATCTGCTTGATGCGCGGGTGGTCCGGGGCGACGCCGTACCGCACGAGGCCGAACGGGGCGGGCAGGCGTTCGAAGAGGTCGATGCTCACGTCGAGGTCGGTCTTCGACAGGATGTCCGCGGCGTAGATGCCGGCGGGGCCTGCGCCGACGATCGCGACGCGCAGAGGTCGGATGCTGCTCACTGCGGGATACGCCTTCCGGATCGGGTATGCGTGGCGTTCGATTCTAGGAGGATTCTCCTGCGATCGGGTGAGGCTTACCTCACCTGTCAGGGTCCAGCCTTACCCAGGGTGCCACAACCGTCCCGCCATGTGAACGGGTTGTCTTGCAGATCGGTCATGGTTGCTTCGGGCTTTCATCAACGGGCCAGCCGTTCGACCACCGCGCCGTACAGCGCCGGCGCGCGGGCGGCCGCCGGCACCACACCGCGGCGGAGGGGCGACGTCGCCGCCGCCACGAGCCCGGTCGTGAGCCATCGCACGTCCCGGGTGGCCCGGGACCACGCCCGCTCGTACCCGGCCGGGTCGTCGAGGTGCGCGACGGCGGCGCGCGCCTGCGCGAACCCGACCCGCAGCCCCTCGCCCGTCAGCGCGTCCACGTACCCGGACGCGTCCCCGACCAGCCGCACCCGCCCGGCGGTCCGCGCCCGGCTGCGCACGAGCATCGGCCCGGCGCCCCGCACCGGACCCTCCGGCTCGGCGCCCGCCAGCCGGTCGGCGAGCTCCGGCAGGGTCGCGAGCGCGGCGCCGAGGTCCGCGCCCGCCGGGCCGAGCACGGCCACGCCCACGAGGTCCGGCGCCACGGGCGTGACGTAGGCCTCGACCCGCGGGGCCCAGTGCACCTCCACGAGGTCCGTCCACGGCGGCACCCGGAAGTGCCGGCGGAGCCCGAACCGCCGCCGGCGGTCGCGGCCGACGCGCCGGCGCACGACGCCGCGGAGGACACCCTCGCGGGGGCCGACGTCGCGCAGGTCGAGCCCCACCTCCCGCCGGACGCGCGAGTGCAGCCCGTCGCAGGCGAGCAGCCAGCGGCCGCGGACCCCCGCGGCCTCGACCCCGCCGGCGCCCTGCGCCACCGTCCCGGCCCGCCGGGGCAGCACGGCGGCGCCGGCGTCGAGCGCGGCCGCGTGCAGCGCGGCGTGCAGCGCGGTCCGGCGCACACCCCGGCCGGGCCCGCCCGCGAACCGGTGGTCGGCGACCACCCCGTCCTGGCGGTAGGAGATGCCGCGCAGCGGCCAGCCCTGCGGGTCGACCCCGAGACGGCGCACGGCGGCGAGCGTGCCGGGCATCAGCCCCTCGCCGCACGCCTTGTCGACCGGCGCCGTCCGGGGCTCCAGCACCACGACGCCCAGCCCGGCCCGCCGCGCCTCGATCGCCGCGGCGAGGCCGACGGGGCCGCCGCCGACCACGAGCACGTCCGTCTCGACGTCGACGCCGTCGACAGCAGGGTCGGGCGGGCGGCCGGGCATCAGCCGACCTCGGCAGCCCGCAGCGCGCGCTCCTCGGCGGGGATGCGGAACCCGAGCAGCAACCAGGCGTTCAGGACGGTGAACGCCAGCGCCGTCACCCACGCCGTGTGCACCAGCGGCAGCGCGACGCCCTCGACCACCACGGCCACGTAGTTGGGGTGCGCCAGCCAGCGGTAGGGGCCGCGGCGCACCAGCGGCAGCCCGGGCACCACGATCACGCGGGTGTTCCACCGCTCCCCCAGCGTCGCGATGCACCACCAGCGCAGGCCCTGGCTCGCGAGGACGAGCGCGAGCATGGGCCACCCCAGCCACGGCAGGAAGGGCCGGTCGGCGACGAGGACCTCCACCACGCACGCCACTAGCAGGCCCGTGTGCAGCGCGACCATCGCCGGGAAGTGCCCGCGGCCGGACTCGACGCCCCCGCGCGCGAACGACCAGCGCGCGTGGCGCGCCGAGACGACGAGCTCGGCCAGCCGCTCCAGGCCGGTCGCGAGCACGAGGGCGGCGTAGAGCGCCGCGCTCATGCCGCCCCCGCCGCGGGTGCCCGCAGCAGCACCAGCTCGACCGCGACGCCGGGCCCGAACGCCATGAGCACCGCCCACCCGCCCGGCGGCGGCGCGCCGTCGTCGAGGGTCGCCGCGAGCACGTGGAGCACGGACGACGACGACAGGTTGCCCTCGGCCGCCAGGGTCGCGCGGGTGCGGGCCACCGCCTCCTCGGGCAGGCCGAGGGCGTCGCGCACGGCGTCGACGATCTTCGGCCCGCCCGCGTGCACCACCCAGGTGCCGACGTCGCCCGGCTCCAGGCCGTGCGCGGCCAGCAGGTCCTTGACGTCCCCCGCGAGGTGCGCCCGCAGCAGCTGCGGGAGCTCCGCCGACAGCACGATGCCGAACCCGGTGTCCCGGACCTCCCACCCCAGGTGCCGCTCGGTGCCGGGGTAGAGCCGGCCGCGGGCGTCCACGACCCGCGGCCCGGGGCGGGGGCCGCGCGGCTCGACGCCCTCGCCCGCGACGACCACGGCGCTCGCCCCGTCCCCGAAGAGGCCGGACGAGAGCAGGTTCGCGGTCGAGCCGTCGTCCCGCTGCAGCGTGAGCGAGCACAGCTCGACGGAGACCAGCAGCGCCACCTGGTCCGGGTGCCCCGCGAGGTACTCGTGCAGGTGCGCCAGCCCGGCCGCGCCGCCCGCGCAGCCGAGCCCGAAGGACGGCACCCGGCGGACGTCGGGCCGCAGGCCCAGGCGGCCCACCAGCCCGGCGTCGACCGACGGCGCCCCCACGCCCGTCACCGACGTGAAGAACAGCAGGTCGACGTCGCCCGGGTTTACGCCCGCGGCCGCGAGCGCCTCCCGGCACGCCCGCTCGGCCAGCGCCGACCCCTCGCGGGCGAACACGGCGTTGGCGTCCGCGAACCCGAACGGCCGCTCGTACTCGGCG
The DNA here is from genome assembly GCF_042726645.1 of Isoptericola sp. NPDC060257. NCBI lineage: Bacteria > Bacillati > Actinomycetota > Actinomycetes > Micrococcales > Promicromonosporaceae > Isoptericola > Isoptericola sp. NPDC060257. The sequence goes on along the minus strand of NZ_JBHXAW010000062.1, from coordinate 7,699 downwards.
AGCGGGAGCGCGAGGTGCCGGGTGCGCACCCCGGCGGCGGCGTGCAGGCGGCGGGCCAGCTCGCGGCGCGGCCCTGCGTCTGCCAGCAGCGGGGCGACCATCTCGGCGATCCGCTCCTGCGGGTGCGCCGGACCGGGCAGGACGGGGGCGACGGCGAGGACGCGCGACATGCTTCGCATCGTGGCACCGCCGCCGTTCCCCCGCGCGGGGGCCGGTCGTTCCCGCCGCGACGGGGCCTGGCGAGGCGCTTGCGAAGGGGCCCGGCGGGATCGGGCCCCGCGGCGTAGGTTGCCCCCGTGGGCGGCGACACGACGGGGACGGCGCGGGTCACGGCCGCGGCGCGGGCGCGCGGGCTGCTGCTCTCCACGCACCCGGCCCCCGCGGCGGTGGTCACGGGGCTGGCCCTGGTGTTCGCCGTCGGCGTCGGCCTCACCGCGGGCCGTGCCCTGCTCGTCACGGCGGCCGTGGCCGCCGGCCAGCTGTCGGTGGGGTGGAGCAACGACTGGCTCGACGCCGCGCGCGACCGTCGCGTCGGGCGCGCGGACAAGCCGACGGTGACGGGCGCCGTGGCGCCCCGCACCCTCCGGACGGCCGCGTTCGTCGCCCTGGCCGGGTGCGTCGTCCTGTCCTTCGCGACGGGGCTCGTGCCGGGGCTGCTGCACGTCGCCGCGGTCGGCAGCGCCTGGTCGTACAACGCGCGGCTCAAGTCGACGCCGCTGTCGTGGCTGCCCTACGCCGTGAGCTTCGGGCTGCTGCCCGCGTTCGTCGTGGCCGCCGCGGGCGACGGCCGGGTCGTCGCCGGCTGGACGGTCGGCGCGGCCGCGCTGCTCGGCGTCGGCGCCCACCTCGCCAACGTGCTGCCCGACCTCGAGGACGACGCCGCCACCGGGGTGCGGGGCCTGCCCCACCGCCTGGGCCGCCGGGGCACGAGCGTGCTGGCACCCGTGGTCCTCGCGGCGGGCAGCGTGGTGATCCTCCTCGGCCCGCCGGGCCCGCCCTCCGCGGCGTCGGCGACGCTCGCCGGCGGCGCGGTCGTGCTCGCCGCCCTCGCCGGGACCGTGGGGGTGGTGCGGCCGCACAGCCGCGCGCCGTTCCTGCTGAGCCTGGCCGTGGCGGTGGTGTGCGTCGCGCAGCTCGTCCTCGCGGCCGACGCCGTGGCGCTCCCGGGCTGAGCCGGCCGCCACGGGCTGTGGACGGCGCCCCCCGCGCCCCGACGCCGGCGCATAGCATCCGCGGGTGCCCCCGATCCTCCACCGTGCCCGTGCCGAGGTCGCGCCCCATCGCCGCGCGGTGACGTGGGGAGCCGTCCTCGGGGCGGCCTGGGCGGTGTGGGCGAGCGGGCCCGGCTGGGCGACCCCGGCGCTCGTCGTGGCCGCCGTGGCCGGGGCCGCGCTCTGGGTGGTCGACGCCCGCACGCACCGGCTGCCGGATGCGCTCACCTACCCGGCGACGGCGGTCGTCGCCGGGCTGCTCGCCCTCGCGGCGCTCGCCGGAGGGACGTGGGACGCGGCGCTGCGGGCGCTCCTCGGCGGCCTCCTGCTCGGCGGGGCGTACCTGCTGCTGCACCTCGTCCACCGCGCGGGGATGGGGCGCGGCGACGCCAAGCTCGCCGTGCTCCTCGGCCTCGTCACCGCCTGGTACGGCTGGCCGGCGCTCGTCGCCGCGGCGGTGCTCCCGATCCTGCTCGGCGGGTGCGTGGCGCTCGTCCTCATGGTCACCCGGCGGGCGTCGCGCGGGACGGCGCTGGCCTTCGGCCCGTACCTGCTCGCCGGCGCGGCGCTCGCGGTGTCGTTCGCGCGGCTGGCCGCCGCCTAGCCCGTCGGCACCCGGTCGCTCGGCCCGATCGTCGAGCTGGTCACGCCGTCCGGTCGGCCAGCGCCTGGGCGAGGTCGGCGAGCGCCTCCTTCACCGAGCCGTCGGGCAGCGGCGCCAGCTCTGCGGCGGCCTCGCGCGCCCACCGGCCGGCGAGCGAGCGGGTCTCGGCGAGCACGTCGTGCGCCCGCAGCTCCGCGACGACGGCGGCGAGCGCGTCGTCGCCGTCGAGGTCGCCGTCGAGCCGGGCGACGAGCGCCGCGTCCGCCGCGGAGCCCTCGCCCCGCGCGACCCGTTGGCGCAGCAGCAGCACCGGCATCGTCGGCACGTGCTCGCGCAGGTCGGTGCCGGGCGTCTTGCCGGACTCGTCGCCGGACGACGCGATGTCGAGCACGTCGTCGGCGAGCTGGAACGCGACGCCCACCTTCTCGCCGTACGCCGCCACGGCCTCGACGACGGCGGGCTCGCAGCCGCCGAACATCGCGCCGAGGCGCGCCGACGTCGCCAGCAGCGACGCCGTCTTGTCGCTGAGCACCTGCAGGTAGTGCTCCACCGGGTCGTCGTCGGCCCCCGGCCCCATCGTCTCGTGCAGCTGGCCGAGGCACATGCGCTCGAACGTGCGCGACTGCAGCACCACCGCCTCCGGGCCGAGGCCCGCGACGAGCGCGGACGCCCGGGCGAACAGGAGGTCGCCCACCAGGATCGCGACCGAGTTGCCCCACACCGTGTGCGCCGCGGGCGCCCCGCGGCGCAGCGGCGCGGAGTCCATGACGTCGTCGTGGTACAACGACGCGACCTGCGTGAGCTCCACGACGACGGCCGCGTCCACGAGCTCCGGGCGCGACCCGTCGCCCAGCTCGCCCGCGAGCAGCGTGAGCAGCGGGCGGAACCGCTTGCCTCCGGCCGCGACGAGGTGCCGCGACGCGTCGTCGGCCAGCGCGTCCGCCGAGGCCACGGCGTCGTCGAGCGCCGCGTCCACCCGCGTCATGCGCTCGGCGAGCCGGTCGGCGAGCGCCGGGTCGGACAGCGGGATCGCCGGCGGCGCCGGGGGCGGCGTGGGCCCGGGCCGGGGGGCCGAGGCGGAAGGAGCGCGAGTCACTGTCCGAACCTATCCGGCCGGGGCGCCGAACACCGCACCGAGACGGCACTCGGCCGCGTCAGGTCGGACACCCCGGCACGAGCGTCGGGCCGTCAGGGACGGAACTGCGCCGCCTGGCCGACCAGGTCCAGCGCGCCCGCCGGGAGGATGCCGAGGAGCAGCACGCCCACCGCGCACACCGCGATCGCGAACGCCGCGGGGCCGCGCGAGCCGACCACCGTCACGACCGTCCGCGAGACGAGCGTGCGCGTCGCCGCGCCCGTCACCGTGGCGGTGCCGCCGCCGGAGCCCTGCTCGTCGCCCTCCCTCGTCCCGGACGAGGCCGCGCCCGACGACGCCGCGCCCTGCTCCCCGCCGGGCGGCGGGGTGAGGACCATGAGCACGATGACGCGGACGTAGAAGAACACGGAGACGGCGGACGCGAGCACGCCGAGCAGCGCGAGGGGCCACGCCCCCGCCTCGACGGCCGCGGAGAAGACACCGAACTTCGCGACGAACCCGGCCGTGAGCGGGATCCCCGCCATCGACAGGAGGAACAGCGAGAACGCCGCGGTGAGCCACGGGGCCTTGCGGCCCAGGCCCGCCCACTGCGCGAGCCGCGTGGCCTCGCCCAGCACCACGCCGTCGTCGGGGACCGTCCCGACCGCCCTGTCACCGGTGTCGTCGCCCGACACCGTGCGCTCGCGCACCAGCGTCACGACCGCGAACGCGCCGACGGACGCGAGCCCGTAGGCGAGGAGGTAGAAGAGCACGGCCCGCGAGCCCGCCTCGTCCATGCCGACGACCCCGACCAGGAGGAAGCCGGCGTGGGCGATCGCGGAGTACGCGAGCAGGCGCTTGACGTCGGTCTGCACGGCGCCGACGACGGTGCCGATCAGCATCGTGAGGATGGCGACCGCCCAGAGCGCCACCTCGACGTCGTGCCTGGTCGCGGGGTCCAGGCCGTTCGCGAGGGTGAACAGCACGCGCACCAGCGCGCCCATCGCGGCGGCCTTGGTGCACGCCGCCATGAACCCGGTGATCGGCGTCGGGGCGCCCTGGTACACGTCCGGGGTCCACGCGTGCAGCGGCGCGGCGCCGATCTTGAACAGCAGCCCGCTGAGCACCAGCAGCAGCCCGACCACCACCAGGGCCGGCATCGACCCCAGCGGCGAGACGGACGGGTCCGCGAGCACCTGGACCACGCCCTGCAGCCGCACGGTGCCGGCGAAGCCGTAGACGAGCGCGATGCCGAAGACGAACAGCGCGGACGCGAAGGCGCCCAGCACGAAGTACTTGAACGCGGCCTCCTGGCTGAGCAGCCGGCGGCGACGCGCCGTCGCGCACAGCACGTACAGCGGCAGCGACAGCACCTCGAGCGCGACGAACATGACGATGAGGTCGTCGGTGGCCGGGAACAGCAGCATGCCGCCGGTCGAGAACAGCAGGAGCGGGTAGATCTCGGTCTGCTGCAGGCCCGCGCGGCGCGTCTCGTCCTCGTACGCGGTGCCCGGCACGGCGGCCGCGGCCGGCGCGAACGCGTCCTGGCCGGTCGTGGTGCGCTCCGCGACGACGAGCACGCCCAGCAGCGCGCACACGCCGATCACGGCCTGCACGCCCAGGCCGAACGGCGTCAGCAGGTACGACCCGCCGACCACGGAGAGCGCGTTCTCCTGCACCCGGTCCCACAGCAGCCCGACCGCCACGAGCGAGCCCGCGAGCGCCGCCAGGGTGAGCGTGAGCTGCGTCGTGCGGCGCGCCCTCGCGGGCACGAACGCCTCCAGCAGCACGCCGAGCACTCCCGCCGCCAGCACGATCAGCACCGGCGAGACGGCCGCCCAGTCGATGGGCGGTGCGACGAAGTCGTTCACAGCAGGCTCCCCTCGGTGGGCACGGCCCCGGCACCGGTGACGGGCTCGGCCGACGACTGGATCACGGGCGGCGGGTCCGTCTCACCGACCTGCTCGACGGCGACCTCCCCGGGCGCGCGCACGTAGTCGAGCACCGGACCGGGCACGAGGCCGAGCACGAGCAGCGCGCCGACGAGCACTCCGGCCACGGTCTTCTCACGGCCGTCGAGGTCGCGCGCGGACGCGAGCTCCGGCGTCGTCTCCCCCGTGAACATGCGCTGGTAGGTGAGCAGCACGTACACGGCGGCGAGGACGACGGCGGGCACGGCGACGATCACCGCGGCGGGCCAGCGGGCGTACGACCCGAGGAACACCATGATCTCGGAGACGAACGTCGCGAGGCCGGGCAGCGCGGCCGCGGAGAGTCCTGCCACGAGGAACGTGCCGCCCAGGATCGGCGCCACCTTGCGCAGGCCGCCGTAGTCTCCGATGAGCTGGCTCTGGCGCGGGTGCCGCGCGATCGCGAACCCGGCGACGAGGAACAGCGCCCCGGTGGAGATGCCGTGGTTGAGCATCATCAGGCCGGAGCCCGCGGTGCCCAGCGAGGTGAACGTGAAGATGCCCAGGATGATGAATCCGAAGTGGGACACCGACGTGTAGCCGATGAGGCGCAGCAGGTCGCTCTGGCCGATCGCGAGGATCGCGCCGTACAGGATCGAGATCACCGCGAGCACGATGACGAACGGCGCCGCCCAGCGGCTCGCCTCGGGGAACAGCGGCAGGCACAGGGTGAGCATCCCGAAGGTGCCGACCTTGTCGAGCACGCAGATGAGGAGCGTCGAGGTACCGGCCGTCGCGTGCTGCGTGACGTCGGGCAGCCACGAGTGCACGGGGAACATCGGCGCCTTGATCGCGAACGCGAGGAAGAAGGCGCAGAACATGAGCTTCTCGGCCGTCGGGTCGAGCGTCAGCCCCGTGAGGTTGTCGGTGAGGAAGGTCTGCGGCCCGCGGTCCGCGGCCGGCACCTGCAGGTAGAGCGCGATGACGCCCACCAGCATGACCAGGCCGCCGGCCAGCGAGAACAGCAGGAACTTCACCGCCGCGTACCGGCGCTGCGGCCCCTGCCCGAACCCGCCGATGAGGAAGTAGGCGGGGATCAGCATGGCCTCGAACACCACGTAGAAGAGGAACACGTCGCGCGCCACGAAGACCGTCACCATGAACGCCTCGAGCAGCAGCACGGTCGCGAGGTAGCGGCGCAGCCGCACGTGGTCGCCGCCCTGCTCGCGCCAGGCCGCGAGGATCACCAGCGGCACGAGGGCCACCGAGAGCGCCACCAGCAGCAGGCCCACGCCGTCGACGCCGACGGCGTAGCTGGCGCCGATCGGCGGGATCCAGGAGTACGTCTCGGTGAGCTGATGGGTCCCCGCGTCGCCGGTGTCGAAGGCCGCGAAGGCCCCGACCAGCAGGAGGACCTCCACCAGCGCGCCGACCAGCGCGACCGTGCGGGCGGCACCGGCCCCGAACCGGCCCCCGGTGACCGGGCCTGCGGCCGGTCGGCCCCTGCCCACCCCCGTGAGGGCCGTCGCGGCCGCGGCCACCAGCGGCCACACGATGAGGACCGTGAGCCAGGGGAACCCTGTGGACATCATCATGCGTCCCCGTCCTTCGTCGTCGACGTCTTCTTCGGCGTCATCGCCATCGCTCCCGCCACCCCGATCAGCTCGCCAGGACCCACACGACCAGCCCGACGACGCCGAGGCCGCCGAGCATCGTCGCCGCGTACGACCGCACGTAGCCGTTCTGCATCCGCCGCAGCCGGGAGCCGAGGCGCCCGATGCCGCCGGCCAGGCCGAGCCAGCCGCCGTCGACGGCCGTGCGGTCCGAGTACACGAGCGCCCGGGTGAGGTACTGGCCCGGCCGCATCACGAGCGACTCGTTGACGGCGTCCTGGTACAGGTCGACCCGCGCCGCCCGCACGACGGCCGGCGCCGACGGCGGCTCGACCGGCACCGCCGCGACCGCGTACTGCCGGAACGCGAGGAACGCGCCGAGCACCACCAGCACCAGGGTGAGCGTCATGAGCAGCCACACCGGCAGCACCGGCTCGTGGTGCTCCGCGTGCCCGGTGACCGGCTCCAGCCAGGTGACGAACCGGTCGCCGAGGGCCAGGATCCCGCCGAGGAACACCGACCCCGCGGCGAGGATGATCATCGGCCACGTCATGAGGCGAGGGGCCTCGTGCGGGTGCCGCTCCACCGTGTCGTCCGCGCCGTCGCTGCTCCACCGTCGACGACCCGCGAAGGTCATGAAGAAGAGCCGCGACATGTAGTACGCGGTGATCCCGGCGCCCAGCAGCGCGGCCAGGCCGAACACCCACGGCCGCCAGCCCTCGCCGACGAACGCGGCCTCGATGATCTTGTCCTTCGACCAGAACCCGGAGAACGGCGGCACGCCCAGGATGGCGAGCCAGCCGAGCCCCATCGTGATCGCGGTGACCGGCAGCAGCCGGGCGAGCCCGCCGAAGCGGCGCATGTTCACGTCGTCGTCCATCGCGTGCATCACGGACCCGGCGCCGAGGAACAGCCCGGCCTTGAAGAAGCCGTGCGTGAGCAGGTGGAAGATCGCGAACGCGTACCCGACCGGCCCCAGGCCGGCGGCGAGCATCATGTAGCCGATCTGCGACATCGTCGACGCCGCGAGGGCCTTCTTGATGTCGTCCTTGGCGGTACCGACGATCGCGCCGAACAGCAGGGTCAGCGCGCCGACGATCGCGACGACGAGCTGCGCGTCCGGCGCGGCCTCGAGGATCGGGCCGGAGCGCACCAGCAGGTACACGCCGGCGGTCACCATCGTCGCCGCGTGGATCAGCGCGGACACCGGCGTCGGGCCCGCCATCGCGTCCCCGAGCCACGCCTGCAGGGGCAGCTGCGCCGACTTGCCGCACGCCGCCAGCAGG
>NZ_JBHXAW010000061.1:9402-18141 GCF_042726645.1 Isoptericola sp. NPDC060257 | reverse complement strand
AAACCCCCCCACTCCCGGCGGCCGCTTCTGTTTTTTAAAAGCCACCGGTGCGGGTCGGGGGCGGCGCCGCCCCCCCCCCCCGGCGCGCCGTCCCGGCCGCGGGCGGCCCGCCCGTCGGCGACGGCGGCACGGGCGGCGTCCCGGACGGTGTCACCGTGCACGGCCTGGTCCGCGGCGCCGAGGGCGCCCCGCTGCCGCAGGCGGCGATCACGCTCATCTCGCTGGGCGGGCGCCAGCTCGGCCTCGCGATCGCGCGGTCCGACGGCGCCTACGCGGTCGACGCGCCGGGTGCCGGCACGTACGTGCTCATCGCCTCGGCCGACGGGTTCCAGCCGCAGGCCTCGACGATCGTCGTCGGCGCGGCGCCGCTGGCCCACGACGTGCTGCTCAGCGGCACCAGCGGCCTGCGCGGCGTCGTCCGCGGCCCTGACCTGCAGCCCGTCGCGGGCGCGATGGTGCTGGTCACGGACGTGCGCGGCGACCTGCAGGCGAGCACCGGCACGGCGGAGGACGGCACGTTCGCCCTCGACGAGCTCGTGCCCGGTCCCGTCACCGTGGCGGTCAACGCCGCCGGGTTCCGGCCGCGGGCGCTGCCCGTCGACGTGGGCGGCGCCGGGGTCACACGCGTCGAGGTCGAGCTCGCCGCGGGCGCCCGGGTGACCGGCGTCGTGCGCGCCCCGCACGGCCCGCTCGCGGACGCCCGCGTGACGCTCGTCGACGCGGCGGGCAACGTCGCGGGCACGGCCACGACCGGACCGGACGGCGCCTACGCGTTCACCGACCTGGACGGCGGCGAGTACACCGTGATCGCGACGGGCTACCCGCCGGCGGCGACGGCGCTGAGCCTCGCCGGCGCGGGCGTCGACGGCCACGACATCGCCCTCGCCCACCCCGCGGAGTGATCGGCGTGCTGACCGCCATGATCCGCACGCGCGACGGGTGGGCCCTGCCGCACGCCGTCGTCACCCTCACGGACGCCGCCGGCGCGCAGGTGCTGCGGGTGGCCGCGGACGACGACGGCGCGGTGCGCGGCGAGGCCGCGCTCGCCCCGGGCGGGTACGTCGCCATCGTCACCGCGGTGGGCTACGCGCCCGCCGCGACGTCGGCGATCGTCACCGCGGCGGGCCGCGCCGCCCTCGGCACGGTGACCCTGGCCCGGCAGGGCGGCACGGAGCTGCCGCCGCCGGGCCCGTGGACGATCGACCCGGCGCACTCGTCGGTGACGGCGGTGGCCCAGCACCTGGGCATCTCCAGCGTGCGGGGCCGGTTCACCGAGCTCGCCGGCCGGATCGACGTCGCGCCCGGCGACGTCGCCCGGTCCGGCGTGGCCGCGGTGATCTCGGCGGCGTCCATCGACACCGGCAACGCCTACCGGGACTGCCACCTGCGCTCCGCGGACTTCCTCGACGTGGAGCGGTACGAGCACATCACGTACCGCTCCACGGGGATGACGCCGGTCGCCGACGGCCGCTGGACGGTGCACGGCGACCTCACGCTGCACGGGCTGGCGCACCCCGTCGACCTCGACCTGACCTACCTGGGCACCGGCGCCGACGCGCAGGGGGTGGTCCGCGCGGCGTTCCGCGCGACCACCGAGCTGCGCCGCGACGCCTTCGCCATCCGGTACAACGAGGTCGCCGCCGCGGGCGTCGCCATCGTCGGCACCACCCTCAAGGTCGAGCTGGAGATCCAGGCCGCGCAGGGCGCCGCGCTGCCCGGCTGACGCCCCCCGCCCCGACGTCGCCGCGCTACTCGCAGGCGGTCCCGTCCTTGTCGCCGTCCAGCCGGGAGGAGTAGCCGGGATCCCCGCGGTGGACCGGCGCCGCCCCGGCCGCCCGCGCCGCGTCGCAGTTCGCGAACGGCTCCTGCGGCTCGGCGCCGGCGTCGTCGCCCGCCGGGTCGTCCCCCTGATCGTCGACCGGCGCGACGTCGGGCGCGGGCCCGCCGGCGGGCAGCGGCTCGTCGGGGCACCGGGCCAGGACGCCCGCGATGGCGTCGTGCTCGGCCTGCGTGACCCAGAGGGCGTACGCCTGCTTCACCGCGACCTGCCGCGCCACGTACTGGCAGCGGAACGCCTTGGACGGCGGCAGCCAGGTCGCGGCGTCGCCGTCGCCCTTGCCCGAGTTGGTCGGCCCGTCGACGGCGAGCAGGTTGAGCGGGTCGTTGGCGAGCTGCCGGCGCGCCACTCCGTCGAGCTGCTGGGCGCCCTTCTGCCACGCGTCGGACAGCGCGACCACGTGGTCGATCTGCACCGCGGTGGACGTCGCCTGCCCGCGCAGGAAGTCGATCCGCGTGCCCGTGTACGGGTCGGCGAGCACGCCGCTCAGCACGATGCAGTCGTGCGTGTCCGGGTCCGTGACGGTGCGCGTCAGGTCGCGCGCGAGGACGTCGTTGCGCGTGTCGCAGCCGTTGTGGTCGACGTCGGCCCACGCCGGCCCGAACTGGTCGCGGGAGTACCCCGTCTTGGGCGCGCGGCCCTTCACAGGCAGGCCCTCGAGCGCCGCGAGCGCCGTGCCGGAGGCCGCAGGCGCGGACTCCCCCGGCTCGTCCGGCGCGGGCGCCGCCGTGGCCGCCGGCGACTCCAGGTCCCCGCCACCGATGCCGGGCCCCGCGGGATCGAGGCCTCCGGCGCACGCGCCGAGGAGCAGCGCGACGGAGGCACCCAGCGCCGCGATGCCGCCGCGCCGGGTGGTGGTCGCCGCCCTCACCGGGCGGGGTGTGCGAGCAGGTCGGCGTACTCGGGGTGCCGCTGCACGTACGCCTTGATGAACGGGCACAGCGGCACGATCTTCTCCCCCGCGGCGCGCACCTGGTCGAGCGCGCCGGCGGCGAGCTGGGACCCGATCCCCTGCCCCTCGTAGGCGGGGTCCACCTCCGTGTGCGTGAAGACGACCACCGCCGACCCCCCGTCGTCCTTCCGCTCGTAGTACGCGCCGCCCGCGCGGCGACCGTCGTCGAGCCGGGCGAGGAAGACCTGGTGGTCGCGGTCGTCGACGACCGTCACGGGGGTGGGAGTGGCGTTCATGGCCCCCATCCTGGCCGCTGAGCCCGGCTCCTGTCGCCCCCCGTGCCGGGGCGAGACGGACCTCACGGTGCCTGGCGGGCCGGCTCCGCGTCGCCGGGCAGCAGGCGGTGCAGCAGCGGCGTGTTGACCCGCACGGTGAAGAAGTCGATGAGCGGCCCTGCGAAGAACGCCGTCATGACCGTCCCCACCCCCACCGGGCCGCCGAACACGACCGCCAGCCCCACGAACGCCAGGTCCTGCACCACCCGCACCGCCCGGTAGCGCCACCCGGTGCGGTCGACGACGATCGGCGCGATCGCGTCGTACGGCGCCGTCCCGATCCCCGCGGTCATGTAGGCCGACGCGCCCGCGGTGAACAGCACGATGCCCACGGTGAAGAGCACGGCCTGCAACAGGTGGCCGGGCGGGTCGGGCACCAGCGGCTCCAGCAGCGCGCCGAACCACTGGACGAAGAAACCTGTCATCACCATGTTGATGACCGTTCCGAGGCCGACGTAGCGGCGCGCCCACACCACCACGGGCACGAGCAGGACGGCGTTCACGGCGAGCTGGTATGCCCCGAGGCCGACACCGAGGTGCCCGCTGACGCCGATGTTCGCCGCCGTGAACGGGTCGACGCCGACGTGCGCGGAGAGCAGCACGGCGGACCCGAGGGCGAGCACGGCGACGCCGCCGAGTGCCCAGAGTGCACGCGGGACGAGCTGCGCCGCGCGCACGCGGCCCCTGGCGGTCATGGTTCGTCACGGTAGGCGTCGTGCGCCGGGCGCGCGCGGTGGCGCTGCCGCCCCGTCGCCGGGGGTGGGAGAATCCGGCAGTGACCGTGCCCGTCCCCGAGGGCCCCGACACGGCGTCGGCCGCCCGGAAGCGCAACCCGTACCTCGACGTCCTGCGCGTGCCGGGGGCCCTGCCGTTCTCCGCCGCGGGCGTGATCGCCCGGCTGCCGATGTCGATGGTCGGCATCGGCACGGTGCTCATGGTGCAGGCCCTGTACGGCTCGTACGCGATGGCGGGCCGGGTGTCGGCGGTGCTGGTGGTGGCGCAGGCGCTGGTCGCGCCGCAGATCGCCCGCCTCGTGGACCGGTCGGGTCAGGCCCGCGTGATGACCCCGATGCTGGTCGCGACGACGGTGGGGCTGCTGGGGCTGGTGGCGGCCGCCACCCTGGGCGCCCCGGAGTGGGTCCTGTGGGTGTGCGCCGCCGTCGGCGGCGCGAGCCAGGGCTCGTACGGGTCGCTCGCCCGGGCCCGCTGGTCCCACGTGCTGCCCGAGGCGCAGCGCGTGCACACGGCTTACTCCCTGGAGTCCGCCCTCGACGAGCTGGTGTTCATCGTGGGCCCGGTGCTGGCCACGACGCTCGCGACGACGGTGATCCCGTCGGGCGGCCTGCTGGTGGCGGCCGTCGTGGGTGGCGCGGGCGCCGCGTGGTTCCTCACGCAGCGGCGCACGGAACCCCCCGCTCGCGGGGCGGCCGTGCCCGCGGACGGCGAGCGTGTCGGCACGGTGGCGCACCCCGACGCCGTCCGGCTCGAGCGCCGCTCGGCGATCCGCATGCCGGGAATGCCGGTGCTCGCCGTCGTCTTCGTCGGCATGGGCGTCATGTTCGGGTCGAGCGACGTCGCCACGGTGGCGTTCGCGGAGGAGCAGGGGGTCAAGGGTCTCGCCGGGCTGGTGCTCGCCTGCTTCGCGCTCGGCTCGATGGTCTCGGGCCTGGCGTACGGGGCCCGGCACTGGGTGTCCCCGCTCTCGGTCCGGTTCACGGTCACGGCCTGCGGGATCGCCGTCGGCGTCTCCCTGTTCTTCTTCGTCCAGAACCTGGCGGTCCTGGGCGTGGTGATGTTCGTGGCCGGCTTCGCCATCGCACCGACGCTCATCAACGGCAACGCCCTGGTGCAGGCGCTCGTCGCGCCGCACCAGCTCACCGAGGGGCTCACGTGGGTGGGCACGTCGCTGGGCGTGGGCGTCTCGCTCGGCTCGTGGCTGGCCGGTGTGGCCGTGGACGCGGTGGACTCGCACGCCGGGTTCCTCGTCACGATGTCCGGCGGCTGGGCGTGCGCCCTGCTGGCGCTCGCCGCGCTGCCCGGGATGCGGCGCCGGCGCCCGTACGCCGACGCCGCCTGAGCAGGCCCGCCGCGCTCAGGGCTCCGGGTGTTGCGCGTCGTAGCGCCAGAACCGGGGCTGCAGCCGCACCACCAGCCACAGCACGGCGACGCACGCGAGCCCGCCGACGACGGCCGCCCACCCCTCGCCGAACCACGTGGCCTCCGAGCCCAGCACCATCTCGCCGAGGCGCGGCCCGCCCGCGACCACCACGATGAACACGCCCTGCAGGCGGCCGCGCATGTGGTCCGGCGTCGCGGTCTGCAGGATCGACTGGCGGAACACGGACGAGATCGCGTCGGAGCCGCCCGCGAGCAGCAGCGCCACGCCCGCGAGCACGACGGCGCCCCACAGCACGCCGTCCGGCGCGCCCGGCCCGACGGCGACGAGCACCGCGCCGAAGGCGGTGACGCTCAGCCCCCACGCCGTGATCGCCCACACGATGATCCGGCCCTGCCACCGCACGCGGACGAGGGCGCCGGAGAACACGCTCGCGAGGATGCCGCCGACGGCGAACCCGGCGGCGAGCACGCCCGTCGTCGTCTCCCCGCCGCCCAGGTAGAGCGCGCCCGCCGCGGGCCACAGCACACGCGGGAAGGCGAGCACCATCGCGGCCAGGTCGACGACGAACGTGGTGCGCACGTTCGGCCGCGTCGCCAGGTAGCGCAGCCCGTCGAGCACGGAGCTCAGCCCGACGACGCGCCGCCGGGCAGGCGCGGCGCCCGTCGGGTCGGGGTCCGCGTCGTCGTCCAGCGGCTGCTCGGGCGGGACGGCGGGCAGCCGCCACACCGCCCACAGCGCCGCCGTGAACAGCAGCGCGTCGAGGGTGTACGCCCAGCCGTACCCGAGCCGGGCCACGAGGAGCGCGCCCACGAGCGGGCCGCACGTGAGCGCCACGTTGAACGCCAGCGTCTGCAGCGCGAGGGCCGCCGGCATGAGCTGCGGCTCCAGCAGGCGCGGCACGATCGACGTGCGCGCCGGGTTGTTGATCGCGAACGCCGCCGACTGCAGCGCCACCAGCCCGTACAGCAGGTTCACCGAGCCGACGTCGAGCCAGGCCTGCGCCGCGATCGCCGCCGTCACGAGCCAGAGCACCGACGACGCGAGCAACGAGACGCGGCGCCGGTCGTAGTGGTCCACCAGCGCCCCGCCGTACAGGCCGAGCGCGACCAGCGGCACCAGCGCCGCGATGCCCAGGGTGCCCACCGCGAGCGTCGACCCCGTCAGGGCGTACACCTGCAGACCCACTGCGACCACGGTGATCTGCGTGCCGATGTTGGAGACGCCGAGGCCCCACCACAGGCGACGGAACGCCGGGGAGACGCGCAGCGGCGTGAGGTCGGCGATCAGTCGGGGCACGGTGTCCCAGGGTAGGCGTGTTCCGCGGGCAGCCCCGGGCGGGTCTGCCGGAGCCCTCCGTCGAGGGTCCGGTGATCGTCCGCCCGGGGCCGCCGCGCGCACCCCGCGGTGTCGGTGGTGTCGTGGGCGCGGCCCGGCCCCCTGCGCCGTGCTGCGCCCACGCCGACCCCAGCCGGGGCGGAGCTGCCACGGGACACTCCCCAGTGATCCCCCGTGACAGCGCCGCCCCGTCCGGAGCCGGTACCGGCTCCGGTGGGGGTCAGCGGGTCTCGGCCGCGAGCGCCTCCCTCCGACGACGCACCAGCAGCACGCCGCCCGTCAGCATCAGCAGCAGGGACAGCCCCAGCAGCCGCAGGTCCCCGCCCGTCGTCGGCAGGGTCTGCATCGCGCCCGTCCCGGCGGCACCGGCAGCGCCGGACGCCGCCGTGGCGCCGTCGGCCCCGGTACCGATGAGCTGTCCCGAGCCGTCCGAGCCGGGAGCCTCGGCGACAGGACCGCCCACGGGACCGGACCCGCCGCCGCTGGAACCCGTGCCGTCGTCGGACCCGCCGTCACCGGTGCCGTCGCCGGGGTTGTCGGTGCCGTCGCCGCCGCCGTTGTCACCGTCACCGGGGTCGGTGCCGTCACCAGGATCGGTGCCGTCACCAGGATCGGTGCCGTCACCGCCACCGTTGTCGCCGTCACCGGGGTCGGTGCCGTCACCAGGATCCGTGCCGTCACCAGGATCCGTGCCGTCACCAGGATCGGTGGCGGTCGTGCCGTCCTCGAGGACGTCGTCGACCAGGCCGTCCTCGGCGAGGACGTCGTCGGTCACGGCCCCGAGGTCGCCCTCGAGCAGGTCGTTCGCCGTGTCGTTGACGTCCTCGACGACGTGCTCGACGAGCTCGTCGGTCACGCCGTCCTGCGGCTCGTCGGCGCCGATGATGTCGTCCACGGTGCCGTCCTCGCCGGCGATCCCGTCGACGGTGTCCTCGACCAGGTCACCCGTGCCGAGCAGGTCGTCCACCGTGCCGGTCGAGTCGACGACGTCGTTCAGCACCGGGTCGAGACCCTGGTCCTCCAGCACGTCGTCCACCAGGCCGTCGTCGGCGGTGAGGTCGTCCACGACGCCCGGCAGGTCGCCGGCCGTCACCGAGTCGAGCGTCGAGTCGACGTCGTCCACCACGGCCTCCACGACGCCGTCCGTGACGCCGTCCTGCGGCTCGTCGGCGCCGACGACGTCGTCGACCACGCCGTCCTCGCCGAGCAGCCCGTCGGCCGTGTCCTGCACGGCCGAGCCGGTGCCCAGCAGGTCGTCCACCGCGCCGGTCGAGTCCACGAGGTCCCCGAGCACCGGGTCCAGGCCCTGGTCCTCCAGCACATCGTCCACCAGGCCGTCGTCGGCCGTGAGGTCGTCGGTCACGGCGCCGAGGTCACCCTCGGTGGCGTCGCCGACGATCTGCTCCAGGTCGTCGAGCACGTGCTCCACGGCCTCGTCCGTGACACCGCTCTCGGGCTCGTCGGCACCGACGACGTCGTCCAGGACGCCGTCCTCACCGGCGATGCCGTCCACGACGTCCTGGACCAACGACCCGGTCCCGGCGGTGTCGTCGACCGTGCCCGCCAGGTCCGAGACCTGGTCGACCAGGTCGTCCGCGGCCGTGTCGACGCCGCCGTCCTCCAGCACGTCGTCGAGCACGCCGTCCTCGGCAGCGACGTCGTCGACCACGCCCGGCAGGTCGCCGGCCGTCACCGAGTCGAGCGTCGAGTCGACGTCGTCCAGCACGGCCTCCACGAGACCGTCCGTGACGCCGTCCTGCGGCTCGTCGGCGCCGAGGACGTCGTCGAGGATGCCCTCCTCGCCGGCGATCCCGCCGACCGTGTCCTGCACCGTCGAACCGGTGCCCAGCAGGTCGTCCACCGCGCCGGTCGAGTCCACGACGTCACCCAGCACCGGGTCCAGGCCCTGGTCCTCCAGCACGTCGTCGACCAGACCGTCCTCGGCAGCGACGTCGTCGACCACGCCCGGCAGGTCGCCGGCCGTCACCGAGTCGAGCGTCGAGTCGACGTCGTCCAGCACGGCCTCCACGAGACCGTCCGTGACGCCGTCCTGCGCCGCGTCCGGGCCGACGACGTCGTCCACCACGCCGTCCGGCCCGAGCAGGCCGTCCACCGTGGACCTCAGCAGCGACCGCGTGCCCAGCACGCCGTCGACCGCGCCCGCGGTGTCGGCCACCGTAGCGGTCAGCTCGTCCACCGCACCGTCCAGCCCGGACGCCTC
>NZ_JBHXAW010000061.1:0-9306 GCF_042726645.1 Isoptericola sp. NPDC060257 | reverse complement strand
GTACACCGAGGTCACCGAGGTCACCGAGGTCACCGAGGTCACCGAGGTCACCGAGGTCACCGAGGTCACCGAGGTCACCGAGGTCACCGAGGTCACCGAGGTCACCGACTCCGTCGAGACCCGGCAGGCCGATCACCGAGTCACCCTCGAGCGCGTCGTCGACGAGCCCGTCGTCGGCGACGACGGAGTCCACGACCCCGTCCAGGTCACCGGCGGTCAGACCACCCAGCGTCACGTCGACGTCGTCGAGCACATGCCCCACGACCTCGTCCGTCACGCCGGCCTCAGGCTCGTCGGCCCCCAGGACGTCGTCCACGACGCCGTCCTCACCGAGCAGCCCGTCGACCGAGCCCTGCACCACCGGCCCGGTACCCAGCGCAGCGTCCAGCGAACCGGCCGCGTCCGAGACCCCGGCCAGCACGTCCTCGACCGTGGCGTCGACATCCGTCAGCGCGCCAAGGTCGCCCAGCGATCCCAGATCAGCGAGGTCACCCAGGCCGTCGACCGACCCCAGGTCACCGATACCGGGAAGACCGGCGGTCGCGTCACCCTCGAGCGCGTCGTCGACGAGCCCGTCGTCGGCGACGACGGAGTCCACGACGCCCTCCAGGTCACCGGCAGTGACCCCGTCGAGCGTGCCGTCGACGTCGTCGACCGCGTGCTCCACGACCTCGTCGGTGGCTCCGGCCTCAGGCTCGTCGGCACCGAGGACGTCGTCCGCGACGCCGTCCTCACCGGCCACCGCGTCGACGGCGCCGTCGGCGACCCCGCCCACGATGTCCCGCACCGCCGTGCCGGTACCGAGGACGTCGTCCACCGCGCCGGTCGCCGTGTCGGCGGTCTCGCCGACCTGCTCGAGCGCCGCGTCGACGCCCTGGTCCTCGAGCGCGTCGTCCACGATCCCGCCGTCGGCGGTGACGTCGTCCACGACGCCCTCGACGTCACCGGCGGCGAGGTGTCCCGTCGCCTGCTCGACGTCCTCGACCACGTGCTCGGTGACCTGGTCCGTCACGCCGGACTCCGGAACGTCGGCGCCGAGGACGTCGTCCACGACACCTCCGTCACCGGTGACCCCCTCGACGGTGTCCCGGACGTCCGCACCGGTGCCGAGCGCCTCGTCGGCGGCCCCCGCCACGTCCGACACGGTGTCCGACGCACGGTCCACGGTCTCGTCGACCGCGCCTCCGGCGCCACGCTCCGCGGGCTGCGGCACGTCGCCGCTCCCGCGGTCGTCGCCCCCGCCGGACGTCGCGCCCTCGGGGGCGGACCCGTCCGGACCGTCGCCGGCGCCGTCCCCGGCTGTCGCGTCGTCCGAGCCGGTGTCCGACCCGGCGCCATCGTTCGCAGCGCCGTCGTTCGCAGCGCCGTCGTTCCCGGAGCCGCCGCCCGCCGGTGCGGCGGGCTGGTCCTCGATCGCGTCGTCGACGACGCCATCGTCCCCGGCGACGTCCTCGACGACGCCCTGGACGTCACCGGACTGGACGTCGTCCGCCGTCCGGTGCGCGTCCTCGGCGACGGCGTCCACGAGGTCGTCGGTCGTCGTATCGGACTCCTCGTCCGGCCCGGCGACGTCGTCGACCGCGCCGTCGTCGCCGGCGGCGGCGTCGACCACGGCCTCGACGCCCTCCGTGTCGACCTCGGGGAGGTCCACGGGCGTGTCGAGCTCGGCATCGTTGGTCTCCTCGGAGACCTCGCTCAGGTGGAGGTCGACCGAGGTGTCCGTTCCGACGGTGGCGTCGACGACGTCATCGTCCGCAGCTTGGGCCGTCACGGCCCCGGCGACCACGAGGCCGCCCGCGACGAGCGCTACTTTCAGCGCTCGTCGGACATGGGTATGCATGATCCGCTCCTGACTGACGTGGTGCGCGGGTGGCGGACGCCGCCCGCGGTCGCTGTCGCGCGTGAGGGCGCGACGCGGCCACGTCAGGCAGGAGAGACGGGGATGTCGAGAGCGACCGCGGGAAGGCGGTCGAGCTGGTCGCCCGCGGGGACGATCCACGCCCGCGCGGTCAGGTGCGTGCGGCCCGCGAGGTCGGCGGCGGCGTCGCCGCCCGACGGCACGCGGGTGGTCGAGGAGGAGCCCGACGACGCCGGGCTCGTGGCGGGGGCCGACGGCGTGCCGGGCACGCTCTCCCGCTCGGACGGCGCGCTCCGCAGCTCGTCGGCCGCCGCGGCGGCGTCGAGCGCGGGGGCGGCCGGCGCCGGCGGGGCGAGGGCGGGCGCCGCGGGGAGGACCGGCTCGGACGCGGCGGCCGGGTCGGTGGCCGGGACGACGTCGGACGTCGACCCACCGGTCGCCGACGGCTCGGCGGGCACCGCGGCCGCGGGCGCTTTCCCGTCGACCGGGGCGGGCAGGCCGAGCACGGGCTCCAGCACCGGCTCCAGCACGGGATCGACGGCCGGGGTTACCGCGTCCACGACCGGCTCGACGACGGGCTGCAGCGCACCGCCGACCGGCTCGACCACGGGCGCGAGGGCGTCGACCACCGGCGCCGCGGCGCCGAGGACCGGCCTGACGACCGGCTCGAGGGAGTCAGTCACCGGCGTCACCAGCCCGACCACCGGGTCGAGCACCGGGTCCAGGGTCGTCACGACCGGCGCCACGACGGCGCCCACGCCGTCCGTGACCGGCGCGAGGGGGCGCGTCACCTCGTGGACCACCCGGCCCACCGGCTCCAGGACCGGCGACAGCGCGTCCGTCACGGGGGCCAGCGTCTCCGCGGCCGCACCCGTCACGGGCTCGAGCGCCCCGCCGACCGGCGTCGTGACCTCCTCGACCACGCCGGCCACCGGGTCCACCACCGGCGACAGCGGGGTGGCGATCCCCTCGACCAACGCGCCGACCGGATCGGTCACCGCACGGACCGGGGTCGTCACCGCCTCGACGGTGCGAGCCACCGGCTCGAGCATCGTCTCCCGCTCCGCGGGCTCGTCGGCAGGAGCGTCCGCCGCCTCCGGCGCCGCGTCCGCAGGTGCGGGCGAGGTGGCCGGCAGGTCGGACGGGACGTCCTCGCCGCGCGCGGGTCGCTCGGGCTGCCCCTCCGATTCCTCGGCCGAATCCCAGGCCGTCTGCTCCGCCTCGCCGGTCAGTTCGCGGGCCACCCGCTCGGCCGTCTCCTCGGCGTGCGCGACGACCTCGTCGTGCACGGCCTCGTGCAGCCGCTCGGCGTTCTCACGGACGGGGGCGACGGCCTCGTCGACCGCGTCGCGCACGACGTCGGGACGAGGCTCGGCGGACCGCTCGCCGTCGACAGGCGAGGCCTCGTCCGCCTCAGGCTCGACCGCGTCCGGCTCTGCCACGTCCCGCTCGGCGTCCCCCTCCGCACCGTCGGGGGTCTTGGCGCCCGACGTTCCCTCCGCGCCCTTCTCGACCGCGCCCTTCTCGACCGCGCCCTTCTCGACCGCGCTCTTCTCGACCGCGCCCTTCTCGACCGCGCTCTTCTCGACCGCGGGCTTCGCGGGAGCGGGCTTCGCGCGAGCGGCGTCCTCGGCCGGCGCCTGCACCGCGGGCTCGCTGTCGGCAGGCTCGCTGTCGGCAGGCTCGCTGTCGGCAGGCTCGCTGTCGGCAGGCTCGCTCCGGGCCGGCTCGCTCCGGGCCGGCTCGCTCCGGGCCGGCTCGGGCGCCGCCTTCTCCTGCTCGGGCGCCGCCTTCTCCTGGCCGAGTTCCTCGGCCGGTGCCTGCGCCGGCTTCTCCTGACGAGGCTCGCTGTCGCCGCGAGCGCGGTCGTCGTCGTGATCGATGAGCGACCGGACGACGGACGTCAACGGCCCCTCGTGGCCGCCGTCGTCGGCGGACGCGGTCCCGGCGAGGGTGACACTCAGCGCGGCGGCCCCGGCGAGCCCGACGGCCGTCCCGGCGACGCGCACGAGCCAGTGCCGGCGGCGTCCTGCCGCCGGAGCACGGTCCACGCTGCGTGTCACTCGGCCCCCTTCGATGCCACGCGGGGTCACGGGTTGCTCGGTCATGACCCAGCTCACACTGTGACGCCCGAGCAACAGTCACGCAACAGCAGCGGGCGAGTTTTCACCCGGGGGTCAGGCCACCGACGTCCCGAACAGCAGGCCGAGCGCGTACGTGACGGCAGCGGCACCGAACCCGATGGCGAGCTGGCGCAGCGCGCGCGTCCACGGCGACGTCCCCGACAGCAGCCCGGTGATCGCGCCCGTGATCAGCAACGACACGCCCACGAGCGCGGCTGCGACGGCGATCGCCGGGAATCCGGTGAGCCCCAGCAGGTAGGGCAGCACGGGGATGATCGCGCCGGACGCGAAGAAGCAGAAGCTCGAGATCGCGGCGCCCCAGGCGGTGCCGTGCGTCTCCAGGTCGTCGTCCTGCTCGACGACCGGGGTCGGCACGGGCTCGCCGTCCCGCTCGTCGTCGAGCACTTCCGGGGCGAGCGTCCCGGTCGCGGCGAGGCCGGCGAGCACCCGGTCGGCCCGCCCCTGCGCCTCGTCGGACGACATGCCGCGGGCGCGGTAGACGAGCGCCAGCTCGTTGGCGTCGACGTCGAGGTGCGGCAGCGCGGTGGCGCTCTTCGGGTCGGGCGTGGACGCCTCGAGCAGCTCGCGCTGCGAGCGCACGGACACGAACTCGCCGGCGCCCATGGACAGCGCGCCGGCGAGCAGCCCCGCGATGCCGGTGAGGAGCACGGTCTGCGACGAGACGCCGGAGGCGCCGATGCCGAGGACGAGCGCGAGGTTGGAGACCAGGCCGTCGTTGGCGCCGAAGACGGCGGCGCGGAACGTGCCGGACATCCGGTTGCGGCCGCGAGAGGCGAGCGCGCGCACCACCTCCTCGTGGATCTGCTCGTCCGCCGCCATCGTGGCGGTCGCGTGCTCGTCGGCGTCGTACGACGACCGCGCCTCGGCCCGCTGCGCGAGCGCGAGCACGAAGACGCCGCCGAAGCGCCGGGCGAGCAGACCGAGCATGCGGGTGCGCAGGTCGCCGCGCAGCGGCCGGCCGACGTCGTCGCCCAGGAGGTCGAGCCAGTGCTGCTCGTGCCGCTTCTCGGCGTCGGCGAGAGCGAGCAGGATGGCGCGCTCCTCGCCCGTGCGTCGCCGGGCCAGGTCCCGGTAGGTGGCGGCCTCGGCGCGCTCGTCGGCCAGGTAGCGCCGCCACTTGCGGATGTCGGCCGGGCGGCGGGCGGGCTGGTCGTGGGAGGGCCGGTCGTTCTCGGGCATGCGGTCTCCGGGCATGGCGGTGCCGTCGGTCATGCCGCCATGATCACCGTTGCGGGAGGCTCGTGGGTTCCGGGCGGAGCCGCGACCTCTTCCGGGGCCGCGCGCCCGAGTTTTCGGGCGTCCGCAGCCTGCGGGTTCCTCGTTCGTCGGGCGACGGCGTGGACGCGGCCCCGAGTGTCACCGGCTCGGGGCACAATGGGGGCGGCAACCAGGGGCTCGGACACTGGGAGACTCCGGCGTGATCATTGTCAGCACTGACGGCTCGTGCCTCCGCAATCCCGGGGGCGCGATCGGCTGGGCGTGGATCGCCCACGAGGGCGGCCGCTTCGACTCGGGCGGCGCTGCGTCCGGCACCAACCAGGTCGCGGAGCTCACCGCGCTCCTGCGCGCGATCGAGGCGCATCCGGGGGCAGAGCCGCTCCTCATCGAGTCCGACTCGCAGTACGCGATCCGCTGCGCGTCCGAGTGGATCCACGGGTGGAAGCGGAAGGGCTGGCGCACCGCGTCCGGCGACGCCGTGAAGAACCTCGAGCTGATCCGCTCCATCGACGCCGCGATCACCGGCCGCGAGGGCCCGGTCCGGTTCCGGTGGGTGCGCGGCCACGTGGGCAACCCGTTCAACGAGCGGGCCGACCAGCTTGCCGGCCTCGCCGCGCAGGACTGGGCGGCCGGCCGCGGCGGCGTCGACGAGCTGCTGCTCTCGGAGGACGCCGGCACGAGCACCTCACCGCGCGAGGACGGCGCGGACCGCTCGGCGGGGCGTCCTGCGCGGGACGCAGGGTTCGCCGAGGCCACGCCCGTCGGCGCGCGCGGCGACACCGGCTGGGAGCTCGGAACCCTCTTTGACTAGCACGACCCCCCTGACCAGCGCGGCCTCGACCGGCACGGACGTGACGGCCCGCCCGGCCGCCGCCGACGTCACGGTCGAGCACGCCTCGGACAGGCCGCTCGACCTCGCGCTGACGCTGGGTCCGCTGCGGCACGGCGCGTACGACCCCACGTTCCGACGCACCCCCGACGGCGCCGTGTGGCGCACCACGCTGGTGCATACCGGGCCGGTCACCCAGCGGTTCGTCGCGACGGGACCGCGCTCCGCCGTGGTGCAGCACTGGGGTCCGGGCGCACGGGAGGCGGCCGACGCCGTGCCCGTGCTGCTGGGCGAGGGGGACGACGCCTCCGACTTCGTCCCGCCGCCGCAGGCGCACGACGTCGCGCGGCGCACGCCGGGGCTGCGGATGTGCCGCAGCGGGCGGGTGCTGGAGGCCCTGGTGCCGGCCGTCCTCGAGCAGAAGGTGCAGGTCGTGACCGCGCACCGGGCGTGGCGCTGGCTCGTCGCCCGGCACGGCTCGCCCGCCCCGGGGCCCGTCCCGCACGGCCTGACGGTGGTGCCGTCCGCGCGCGGCTGGGCCGCCGTCCCGACGTGGGACTGGCACCGCGCGGGGGTCGACCCGCGACGCGCGGCGACGGCGGTGCGGTGCGCGCAGGTCGCGGCGCGGCTCGAGGACGCCGTCGGGATGCCGGCCGACGAGGCGCGTGCCCGGCTCGAGAAGGTGCCGGGCGTCGGGGTGTGGACGTCGGCCGAGGTGGCGCAGCGCGCTCTCGGCGACGCGGACGCCGTGTCGGTGGGCGACTTCCACCTCGCCGCGGCGGTCGGTTGGGCGCTCACCGGCGAGCGCACCGACGACGACGGGATGCTGCGGCTCCTCGCGCCGTACGCGCCCCACCGGCACCGCGTCGTGCGGCTGCTGTTCCTCGACCGCAGGCCGCAGGCCCCGCGCCGGGGCCCGCGGCTGTCGATCGCTGACTACCGCGCGATGTAGCCGGTCAGGCGATGGAGCCGGTCAGTCCGGCAGGCTGCACACGCCGTCCACGCAGACCGCGCCGTCGTCGCCCAGCAGCTGCAGCGGACGTTCGTCCGCGCCGTGGTGGGGTGCCGCCGCCTCGGCCGCGCTGACGGTCATCAGCGTGGTGCGGCGCGGGTTGGCGATCGAGCGGTACGAGCTCTCGGTGGCGTCGTTCATGTTTCTCCTCCAACGGAACCACTGCCGCGGTACGACCGGGCGTGGTGGGCCCGAGACCGCGGCACCCCGCGACGGTGCGGGCTGGCCTCGATTCTCGGTGATACTGCGTCTCACAGCCAGGGCTGGCGGTGTGAGATGCGCCTCGCTCGCCCGGCTCAGACCTCGGCGAGCACCTGGTCGAGCACCTGGACGAAGACGTCCGGGTCCTGCGCGCCGGACACGCCGTACCGGCCGCCGAGCACGAAGAACGGGACGCCGTTGATGCCGTACGCGCGGGCGCGGGCGATGTCGTCCGCGACCGCCTCGGCGTAGGTGCCGGAGTTCAGCGCGACGACGACGGCCTCGCGCTCCAGGCCGACCTCGGCGGCGAGGTCCGCGAGGTCCTCGACGTGGCCCACGTGCTCGCCCTCGGTGAAGTACGCGCGCAGCAGGCGCTCCTTCATCTCGTCCTGCTTGCCGAACGCCTTGGCCAGGTGCAGCAGCTCGTGCGCCTTGAGCGTCTTGGTGTGCCGGACCTGGTCCATCCGGTAGGTGAGGCCCTCGGCGGCGGCGAGCGCCGTCACCTGGTCCTGCATCTGCTGGGCGGTCTCCAGCGGGATGCCCTTGTGGTCGGCGAGGAACTCCGTGGCCGTGCCCTCGAAGTCGACAGGGGTGTCGGGCGAGAGCTCGAACGAGTGGTACTCGACCTCCACCTCGGGGGCGGCGCCGTCGCGCTCCGCCATCCGCTGCAGCGCGGACTCGAAGCGGCGCTTGCCGATGTAGCACCAGGGGCACGCGACGTCCGACCAGACGTCGACCTTGAGGGGAGCGTTCTCGATAGCGGTCACGTACGCACGAACGCCCCGCCGCGGGAGGCGATTCCCGCGGCGGGGCGTGTCGTGCGTCGCAGATGCCTCTGCACGACGGCGCGTCAGTTGAGCGGCGCGGTCTCCTCCGACTTCGTCGGCAGCTGCCCGCCCGCGATGCCCGCGATGAGCTGGTGGATGTCCACCCCGGTGAGCTGCTTGACGACGCCCTGGCCCTCGCCGAGCACGGACGCCACCGTCTTGGTCACCGCCGACGCGCCGTCGGTGGAGACGACGGTCATGCCCTGGATCGAGCCGATCGGCTCGGCCGCGGCACGGACGATCTCGGGCAGGCGCTCGATGAGCTCCTGCACGAGCGCGGCCTCGCCGTACTTCTTCAGCGCCTCGGCCTTGGCGTCCGTGGCGGCGGCCTCGGCCCGACCCTCGGCCTCGACGGCGAAGGCCTTGGCCTCGCCCTCGGCCTTGATGCCGGCCGCGAGGGCGATCTGCTTGTCGCGCTCGGCCTCACCGGCGCGGCGCACGGCCGCGGCGGACGCCTCGGCGTCCTGGATGGCCGCCGTCTTGTTCGCCTCGGCGATGGTGGTGCGCTTGAACGCGTCGGCCTCGGTGGCCGCGTTCGCGGCGTCACGGCGGGCGGTGGCCTCCTGGACCTCGGCGTACGCCTTGGCCTCGGCCGGCTTGCGGACCTCGATGTCGAGGCGCTCCTGCGTCACGCGGGCCTGCTCGGCCAGCGCCTCGCGCTCCTGCTGCGCCACGAGCCGGTCCTGCTCGGCGCGCGCGAGCTGGCCCGCGGCCTCGGCCTCGGCGTTCGCGCGGTCGGTGTCGGCCTTGATGGCGGCCTTCTTGAGGTCGAGCGCCTTCTGCCGCTCGGCGATCTGCTCGGCCGCCTCGATGACGGCGAACTCGGAGACCCGGCGGGCCTCCGCCTCGGAGACCTCCGCGACCTGGAGGGCGCGGGCGCCCTCCGCGCGTCCGAGGTTGGAGAGGTAGTCCGACCCCGGCGTCGAGATGTCGGAGATGTTGAGCAGGTCGACCTGCAGGCCCTGCTCCGCCAGATCGGTCTTGGTCGACTCGACCACGCGGTCCGACAGGCCCTTGCGGTCGGAGATGATCTGCTCGATCGTCATGTCGCCGACGATGGAGCGCAGCGAGCGAGGCGATCTGGAGGAGGTAGCCGCGGCTCTCCTTCAGTACGGGCAGGAAGGCCTCGAGGCCGGCGAGCAGCACGGCGGGCGCGGCCTCGACGTCGCCGAAGGTCACGCCGACGCCGGTGCCCGCCACCGCGTGGCCCAGGAACG
>NZ_JBHXAW010000060.1:0-18482 GCF_042726645.1 Isoptericola sp. NPDC060257 | reverse complement strand
GCGGTGACCCTCGGGTCACCGCCGCGTCGTCGTGACGGTGCGCGTCAGCGGGCGGTCGTCGGGCGGCGTCGGCGGCGCACCGCGCTCACCACGGAGCCGATCACCAGCAGGGCTCCGGCCGCGGCGAGCAGCACGATCGCGGCCAGCTCGACGTCGATGTGCGCGCCCGCGGCGTTGGCCACCAGGCCCACGCCGAAGGCGACGACGAGGAAGCCCCACACGATCGTGCTCGCCCGCGGACCGGTGCTGGCGGGCGGCTCGTCCACGGGGGCCGGTGCCACCGGGGTCGCGGGCACCGCCTCCGCCGGCTCGGACGAGGCCCACCCGGACGAGGCCGGCTCGGGCGTCGGCTCGGGCGTCGGCTCGGGCACGGTGGCGCCGTAGCCCGGGGCGGGTGTCTGCGGCACGGTCGCCGCCGGCCGCGTGGACGCGTCCTCGGCAAGGGCGGGTTCCGCGGGCCGCTCCGGCTGGTCGAAGATCGACAGCGGGTCGTCCGGCCCCGCCACGGGGAACGCGCGGGTGTCGCCCGAGGCCGGGAAGGCCCGGGTCTCGTCGGCCGCGGGCAGGGCCTGGGTCTCGTCGGCCGCGGGCAGGGCCTGGGTCTCGTCGGCCGCGGGCAGGGCCTGGGTCTCGTCGGCCGCGGGCAGGGCCCGGGTCTCGTCGGCCGCGGGCAGGGCCCGGGTCTCGTCGGCCGCGGGCAGGGCCCGGGTCTCGTCTGCGGCCGGCAGGGCCTGGGTCTCGTCCGGCTCGGGGCCGGGCGTGGTGGGCTTGTCGGCGCTCATCAGGACTCCTCGATGGTCAGGTTGCCGGCGCGCACGCCGACGTCGAGCAGCAGGCGGGCGCCGTCGGCCTCGCGAGCCTCCTCGGTGGTGAACCGCACGGGACCGTTGGTGTAGGTGTTGACGGAGCGGTCCTGGCCGTCCACGAACCACTCGGCGTTGCCCGCGATGACCTCGACGTCGGCCTCCACGGCCGTGCCGTCGGGGATCAGGACGGTCGCGTTGCCGGCGGAGATCGTGACGGGGACGACGACGGGGTCGTCCAGCGGGACGTCGGTCAGGTCGAGGTCGGTGAGGTCGATCGTCGCGTCGCCGAAGCGCACGTGCACGCCCTCCTCGGCGTCGGCGGCCGTCGTCGGGTGCAGGGTGCCGTCGCTGACGACGGCGGCTGCGCCGGACTGCTGCGGCGCGGCGTCCCAGAGCTCCCAGGAGGTGCGGTCCCCGGCGAAGGGCCAGGTGAGGACACCGGCGATCAGCGCGAGGATCGCGAGGAACGTCAGGCCGCCGCCGCGGCGGCCCCGCAGGCCCGTCACGACGAGCCCGGCCCCGAGGATCACGATCGAGGCGCCCAGCCACGTGGGCCCGAGCGGGAGACCGAGGTTCCCGGTGCGGTCGGCGACGAGGAGCAGCGCGCCGGCGAGCAGCACGAGCCCGAGGACGATGCCGACCGCTGCTGCGCCGGGGCCCCGGCGCACGGGGCGCGGGGGCCGCGGCGGGCGCGGCGCGACGACCGGCGCCGCCGGGGGAGCGGCCGGGGCGGGCGCGGCGGCCCAGGTGCCGGACGGCGCCGCGGGCGCGGCGGCCCAGGCGCCGGAAGGGCTGGCGGGCTCGGCCGGCGGCTGCGGCGCCGGGGGAGTCGTCAGGTACGGGGCGGGCGGGGCCGGCGTGAAGGAGCTCGCGGACGAGGGCCCGCCCCCGGCGGGGTCGTCGGTCGTGCCCGGCGCGGGCGCGGCGGGGTAGGGCGGAGCCGCGGGGTAGGGCGGCGCGGGCGGGGCGCCGGGGCCCCCGTTCCCGGGGCGGCGGTCGCGGATCAGCTTGACGACCAGCCAGACGATCCCGACCCAGACGGCCACCCACAGGAGCGCGCCGATCCACTCGATCCCGAAACCCCACCAGCTCAGGCCGTCGCCCCAGGCGAAGCCGACGATGAGGGCGACGACCGCCCCGAGGAGCGCGACGTCGAAGTCCCCGCGGAACGCCTGCTGCAGGTGGATGCGGCCGTCCCGCTCCGGGAGCAGCGCCCACGCGATCGCGTAGATGACGATGCCCGCGCCGGTGAGGAAGAAGCTGAGGATCAGCAGGCCGCGCACCAGCAGCGGGTCCAGGCCGAAGCGCTCGGCCACGCCGCCCGCGACGCCGCCGACCCAGCGGTTGTCGGACCGGGTGACGCCCATGCGGCGGATGGAGTCGAAGAAGCCGTCGCCGGTGCGGCGCGGAGGGGTGCCGCCCGCGGCGGGGGCGCCACCGGGTCCGGGCTGCGGCCCGGGCGGCTGGGGGAGGTCGTCGGTGCTCATGGCTCCATCCTGGCGATCGGGGAGCCCGCGCGGCATCGGGTGCTGCCCTGACACGACCCTGATTCGGGGTGCCGGGCGACCCTGAAACCTCGAGATCGTGCGCCCCGGGGCGCCCCTGACGTGCCAGGATCGGGAGCATGACCACCGAGCGACCCCCGCGCCTCCCGCTGCGCCGGCCCCCCCAGGGCCGGGTGCTCGGCGGCGTCGCCGCGGGCCTCGCCGCCCACCTGGGGATCCCGGTCCTGGTGGTGCGCCTCGCCTTCCTCCTGCTCACGCTGGTGGCGGGCGCGGGCGCGGTGGCGTACGTGTTCTGGTGGGTGACCGTGCCGTCGGGCGACCCGCGGCAGGCCGCCGACACCACGCCCACCTCCATGCAGCGGCTCGCGCCGCGGCTGCGCCTGCGTGGGCCGGTCGCGGCCCTGCCCGTGCGGGACGTCCTCATCGGGGCGGCGCTCATCGCGGGCGCCTTCATCCTCGTCGCGATCCGCGCGGGATGGGACGTCGGGGCGTCGTGGGTGCTGCCGGCGCTCGTCGCCGTGGGCGGCCTGGCGCTGGCGTGGAGCCAGCTCGACGCCGCGCACCGTGGCCGCGCCGGGGACGCCGGGTCGGGCACCCGCCGCTCGACGCTCGTGCTGCGGCTCGTGGGGGGTGTCGTCCTCGTCATGGTGGGGGTGCTGCTGCTCATCGGCCAGGACGCCCCCGTGCCCGTGCTGCTGCAGGCGGCCGTGGCGTCGCTCGCCGTCCTCGCGGGCGCGGCGCTCATGCTGGCGCCCTGGTGGCTGCGGCTGGTGCGCGAGCTGGGCGACGAGCGCGCCGCTCGCGCCCGCGAGGCGGAGCGCGCCGACATCGCCGCCCACCTGCACGACTCCGTCCTGCAGACCCTCGCCCTCATCCGCTCGCGCGCCGACGACCCGGAGGCGGTGGCCCGCATGGCCCGCGCCCAGGAGCGGGAGCTGCGCGAGTGGCTGTACACCGACCGCACCGCACCCGGCACGTCGCTCGCCGCGGAGCTGCGCGCCCTCGTCGCGGAGGTCGAGGACGGCCGCGCCGTCGAGGTCGAGTCGGTGATGGTGGGCGACTGCGTCCCCACGGAGGAGACCTCGGCCCTGCTGCAGGCGTCGCGCGAGGCGCTGGTGAACGCCGTCGTGCACGGCCGCCCGCCCGTGACGGTCTACCTCGAGGTGACCGACGCCGCCGTCGAGGTGTTCGTCCGCGACCGTGGCGACGGGTTCGAGATGGACGACATCGCGCCGGACCGGTTCGGGGTGCGGGAGTCCATCCTCGGGCGCGTGCACCGGCGCGGCGGCACCGCCGACGTCACCAGCCGGCCCGGCTGGGGCACCGAGGTGCGGCTGCGCATGCCGCGCGACGGGTCGGCCGCGCCGGCGGCGGAGCCCGCCGCCGGCCCCACCGACGCGAACGATCCGAGCACGGCCGACGAAGGAGCACGCACGTGACCACTCCCACCGACGCGACGCCGCAGCCGACGGGGCCGGTCCCCGTGGTGCTCGTCGACGACCACCACATGTTCCGCACCGGCGTGCGCGCCAGCCTGGACGGCCGGGTGCAGGTGGTGGGCGAGGCGGCGGACGTCGACCAGGCCGTGGCCGTCGTGCACGAGCACCGCCCGCCCGTCGTGCTGCTCGACGTGCACCTGCCGGGAGGCAACGGCGGCGGCGGGGCGGAGGTGGTACGGCGCTGCGCGGACCTGCTCGGCGAGACGAAGTTCCTCGCGCTGTCCGTCTCCGACGCCGCGGAGGACGTCGTGGCCGTCATCCGGGCCGGGGCGCGCGGCTACGTCACCAAGAACATCTCGGCGTCCGACCTCTCGGGCGCCGTGGTCCGCGTGGCCGGCGGGGACGCCGTCTTCTCGCCGCGGCTCGCGGGCTTCGTCCTCGACGCGTTCGGCACCGCCGCGGGCGACGTCGCGGTCGCGGACGACGAGCTGGACCGCCTGTCCAAGCGGGAGCAGGAGGTCATGCGGCTCATCGCGCGCGGCTACTCCTACCGCGAGGTGGCGAGCGAGCTGTTCATCTCCATCAAGACGGTCGAGACCCATGTGTCCGCCGTGCTGCGCAAGCTGCAGCTCTCCAGCCGCTACGAGCTCACGCGGTGGGCCGCGGCGCGCCGGCTGCTGTGAGCGCGGCGGCGCGGTAGCGCTCGACGACGACGTCCACGAGCTCGCCGGGCGCGTCCTCGTGCGCGACCAGGAGCGGCGCGGTGGTGGCGTCACCGCCGGCCCGCACGGCGAGGTCGGCGAAGAACCCCGGCGCGAGCAGGTAGGACGCGACGACGACCCGACGGCCCGGGTGCCGGGCCCGCGCGGCGTCGACCACCTCGTGCACGCGCGGGGTGGCGTTCGCGATGTACCCGACGGCGACCGGGCGGCCCAGGCGCCCGGCCAGGCGGGCGGCCGTGGTCTCGCAGTCGGCGACAGCGCGCGCGTCGCTCGACCCGGCGGCGGCCAGGACGACGGTGTCGTCGTCCCGCAGGCCCGTCTCGGCGAGGCGCTGCTCGAGCACGTCGACCAGGCGGTCGTCGGGCCCGAGCGCCCCGCCCAGGGTGACGTCGTCGCCGCCCGCGACGGCGGCGTCGACGTCGTCGCGCAGGTCGACGTGCACGTGGTACCCCGCCGACAGCAGCAGCGGCACCACGACGCTCGGCGCCTGGCGGCCCCGCAGCCCGGTCAGGCAGGCCGGGACGTCGGGCTGCTGCACGTCGACGAAGCCGGCGTGCACGGGGACGTCGGGGAGGCGGGCGGCCACGGCCTCGACGAGGGTCGCGACGGCGCCCGCCCCGGTGGCGGACGCCGTCCCGTGCGAGACGGCGAGGAGCGCGGGGACGGTCATGCCGCGACCCTAGGGCGGGCGGCGACCCGCGACGTTGCGCCCGCGTGAACGGCCGTCACGACGACCTCACCGCCGACGCTGCGACGGTGTGAGCGGAGCCGCGGGAGGACACCGGCCCCGTCCACGCCGGGCTGCGGCGCACGACGTCGCCCACGACGGTCACGGCCGGCGCCTGCACGCCCACGGCGCGCGCCCGGTCGGCGATGTCGGCGAGGGTGCCGACGGTGGTGCGCTGACGAGCGCCGAACCCGTCCTCCACGACGGCGACGGGCGTGTCCGCCGGGCGCCCCGCCGCGACGAGGGCGCGGGCGGTGTCCGCGAGCCGGGTGACGCCCATGAGCAGCACGAGCGTGTGGTCGGTGCCGCCCGGGACCTGGCCGACGTCGTCGTGCCCGGTGAGCACGCTGAAGCCGCGGGCGAGCCCCCGGTGCGTGACCGGGATGCCTGCCGCGGCCGGCACGGAGACGGCCGACGTCACGCCGGGCACGACCTCCACCTCGATCCCGGCGGCACGGCAGGCGTCCAGCTCCTCGCCGCCGCGGCCGAAGACGTACGGGTCGCCCCCCTTGAGCCGCACGACGTCGCGCCCGGCGAGCGCGTGCCGCACCAGCAGCGCGGTGATCTCGTCCTGCGGCACGGGGTGGTGCCCGGACGTCTTGCCGACGTCGATCACCTCGACGTCGTCGCCCAGCCCGGCCAGCAGCGAGCGCGGTGCCAGGCGGTCGACGACGACGACCTGCGCCGCGGCGAGCAGCCGTCGTCCGCGCACGGTGATGAGGCCCGCGTCCCCGGGGCCGCCGCCCACGAGCGCGACGCGGCCCGGGCGTGCCGTGCGTCCGTCGCCGTCGCCCGCCGGGCGCACGGCACGCAGCGGCAGGCTGCCGTCGTCGAGCCCGGCCACGACGGCGTCGCGCACGCGCACGGCGCGGCGCGGGTCGCGCCCGGCGGTCACGGCCACGGCGAGGTCGCCCGCGGGCCGGCCGGCGGCGTCCGTCACGGGGGTGCGCGCCACCGCGGGCACCCACGCGGAGCCGAGCTCGGCGTCGCCCGCGGTGACGCAGAAGGTGCGCAGCAGCTCGGCGTCGCCGGCCACGCGGGCGTCCACGTCGGGGTCGCCGGTCGCGGTGTGTACCAGCCACGCGCCGTCGAGGTCGCCGTCGCAGTACCCGCGGGTGATCCGTTCGATCGCGCCGGTGGAGACGAGCGAGGCGAGCTCGGGCACGACGTCCGGCGCGATCACCCGCACGCGGGCCCCCGCGGCGAGCAGGCCGCGCACGCGGCGCAGCGCCACGGGGCCGCCGCCCACGACGATGACGAGGCGGCCGCCGACGCGCAGGCCCAGCGGGTACGTGTCGTGCGGCGGGGCGGGCCGTGCCGGCCGCGACCCGTTCGAGGACCTCTTGCGGGCGCTCATACGTGCAGCCCGCACTCGTCCTTGTCCCGGCCGGCCCAGCGACCGGCGCGGGCGTCCTGCCCGGCCTCGACCCGCTGGGTGCAGGGCTCGCAGCCCACGGACGGGTACCCGTCGCTGAGCAGGGGGTTCACCACGACGCCGTGCGTGCGGGCGTACTCCTGGACCTCCTCGTCGGTCCAGGCCGCGAGGGGGTTGATCTTCACGACGCCGTTGCGCTCGTCGAACGAGACCAGGGGCGCGTTCGCGCGGGCCGCGGTCTCGCCGCGGCGGACGCCGGTCGCCCAGGCCTCGTAGCCCTGCAGGGCCTGCCGCATGGGAGCCACCTTACGCATGGCGCAGCAGGCCTCGGGGTCCCGGTCGTGCAGGCGGGGTCCGTGCCGTGCGTCCTGCTCGGCGACGCTGAGCTCGGGGCGGACGTCGACGACGTCCACGTCCATCTCGATCTCGACCGCGCCGCGCGTGCCGAGCGTCTCCGCGAAGTGGTAGCCGGTGTCGCCGAACAGCACGTCGACGAACGGGAGCTGACGGGAGACCAGGTGTGCGAGGACGAGGTCCTGCATCGACGACGCGACCGCGAGGAACGGGCCGAACTCCCGCACCGCCCAGGCGACGACCTCCACGGCCGTGGCCTCGGGCCGGTCGCCGTCGGCGTGCAGCTGCGCCTGGCCGCGCTCGACGACGTGGCGCAGCTCCTCGACCGAGCGCCGGTGCCGGGACGCACGAGCGCGCTGCCTGGCCTGGCGCGACTCCTCGCGCGCCGCCGCCCGCGCCCGCACCTCGGCGAGCCGGCCGCCGCCGGCCGGGGACGCGAGGAGCGTCACGGGGGAGGAGATCTCGACGGCGGTCACCGCAAGGCCTCCTCGTCGGCCCGGTGCGCCCACTGGGCGAACGTCTCGCCGCCGTCGTGCTCGGCGTCGTACCGCCGCACGACGCGCTCCACGTAGTCGCCGACCTCCGACGCCGGGACCTTGAGGCCGCGCACCGTGCGGCCCAGCCCGCCGGCGTCGCGCCCCTCGCCGACCAGGCCGCCGCCCAGGTGCACCTGGAAGCCGGGCATCTGCTCGCCGTCGACCGTGATGATCTGGCCCTTCAGCCCGATGTCGGCGGTCTGGATGCGGGCGCAGGAGTTGGGGCAGCCGTTGACGTTGAGCTCGATGGGCCGGTCGAGACGCCCGGTGACGTCGCCCAGCCGGTCCTCGAGCTCGCCGATCACGCGCGCCGCCGTGTCCTTGGTGTCGACGATGGCCAGCTTGCAGAACTCGATTCCGGTGCAGGCGATCGTCGAGCGGCGGAACAGGCTCGGCCGGGCGGTGAGGCCGAGGGGCTCCAGCCCGTCCAGCAGCTCGTCGACGCGGTCGGCGGGCACGCCCAGGATCACGACCTTCTGGTGCGCGGTGAGCCGGGCGGAGTCCGCGCCGACCCGCTCGATGAGGTCGGCCAGCCCGGTGAGGGTGTTGCCGCCGA
This sequence comes from Isoptericola sp. NPDC060257, assembly GCF_042726645.1. Lineage (NCBI taxonomy): Bacteria > Bacillati > Actinomycetota > Actinomycetes > Micrococcales > Promicromonosporaceae > Isoptericola > Isoptericola sp. NPDC060257. The sequence goes on along the minus strand of NZ_JBHXAW010000060.1, from coordinate 10,462 downwards.
CCCGCCCGACGACGGGTGCCGCGCCCACGTAGAACCGGCCGTCCTTCTGCTCGTGCACGCCGACGTGGTCGCCGGGCCGGGTGGCCGGCGCGGGGGCCGGGCCGTCGGGCAGCGCGTACCCGAGGTACTCGCTCTCCAGCACCTCGCGGAACCTCTCCGTGCCCCAGTCGGCGAGGAGGAACTTCAGGCGGGCCTTGTTGCGCAGCCGCCGGTAGCCGTAGTCGCGGAAGATGCGGATGACGCCGTGCCAGACGTCGGGCGCCTGCTCCTCGGTGACGAAGACGCCGAGCCGCTCGCCGAGCCGCGGCGTGGTGGACAGCGCGCCGCCCACCCACAGGTCGTAGCCCGGGCCGAGCTCGGGGTGCACGACGCCCACCAGCGAGATGTCGTTGATCTCGTGCACCACGTCGAGGCTCGGGTGGCCGGTGATCGCCGTCTTGAACTTGCGCGGCAGGTTGGCCAGCTCCGGGTCGCCGATGTAGCGGCGCTTGATCTCGAGGATCACGGGGGTGGGGTCGATGATCTCGTCGGCCGCGATGCCCGCCACCGGGCTGCCGAGGAAGCCGCGGGGGGAGTCGCCGCAGGCGGTGGTGGTCTCCAGGCCCACGGTGTCGAGGCGGCGCCAGATCTCCGGCATGCTCTCGATCTCGATCCAGTGGTACTGGATGTTCTGCCGGTCGGTGATGTCGGCGGACCCGCGCCCGAAGTCGGCCGAGATGCCGCCGAGCACCCGCAGGGCGGCGGGCGAGAGGGGCTGGCCGTCCGAGCGGACGCGGAGCATGAAGTACCGGTCCTCGAGCTCGTGCGGCTCGAGCGTCGCGGTGCGGCCGCCGTCGATCCCGGGCTTGCGCTGCGTGTACAGGCCCCACCAGCGGAAACGGCCGTGCAGGTCGTCGTCGGTGATCGAGTCGAAGCCCTCGCGCGCGTAGGTCGACTCGATGCGCTCGCGGACGCCGAGCGGTGCCGCCTCCTGCTTGAAGACCTCGTTGTGGTTGAGGGGTTCGGTGCCGTCGACCTTCCACTGCCCGTTCGGGCGCGTCGCGCGCGGGGGGCGGACGCGGGCGGGGGCGTCGTCGCTGGTCGGGGCGGGTGCGGTGGTCTGCGTCGTCATCTGGGGGAGTTCCTCGGGTCCTCGGGGGCGGGACGCGCGACGACGAGCGACTCAGCGGGGGTGGGCCGAGGACCGACGGCGCGCGCCGGTGCTCAGGAGCCGCGAGTCCGCGGCGGGGCTGAGGTAGGGCGCGATCAGCGACAGCAGCACAGACAGCTGCGCATGCTGCGACGCACGCACGCCGGCATCTCGTGACGAGTCGTCACGAGGAGGCGGTGCGCGGCCGTGGTCATGGGGATGACCGTAACCGCTCCGGGCGGAGTCGCGCGAGACCAGGTCCACATGGTGGGACCACATGGTGGGACGATGTGGGGGCAGCTTGCGGACGCCTGTCCGGGTGTGATGTGTGACCGGTTGCGGACACCGGTGTCAGATCCCGCTCCGCGCGCGGCTAGGCTGCCCGCATGGAGTTCCTCTACCACGTCTTCGTCGCGCTCCACTTCGTGGGCTGGGCGATCGTCCTCGGTGGCTACATCGCGTCGATCAAGAGCCCCGGCCTCTACCGCGGGGTCTTCCACGGCGCCGCGACCGCCCTCGTCGCCGGCATCCTCATGGTCGGCATCGCCGAGATGGGCGACCTGTGGGCCGACGGCGGCCCCAGCATGGCCAAGATCGGCGTCAAGCTCGTGATCGCACTGATCATCGCCGTGCTCGCGTTCGTCGCCAAGCGCCAGGGCTCGAAGGGCGACAACGGCACGGGTGCCGTGGCCCCCGGCCTCAAGCACTCGATCGGCGCCCTGACGCTGGTCAACATCCTGGTCGCCGTCTTCTGGTGACCGTCCACGTGGCCCCGGGGCAGGTGCGATGAGCGTCCTGGGGGAGGTGCTGGTCGGGCTGGCGATCGCCGTCGGCCTGGTCGGCATCGTCGTCCAGGTGCTCCCCGGCAACGTGCTCGTGCTGGGGAGCATCCTCGTGTGGGCGTGGGTCACCGGCGGCACGACGGCGTGGGTGTGCTTCGCCGTCGCCGCCCTGGCGGTCGTGGCCGCCGAGACCGGTCAGTGGCTGCTCGCGGGGCGCCACATGCGCCGGGCCGACGTGCCCTGGGGCACGCTCGCCCTGGCGGGCGTCGCGGGGATCGTCGGGTTCTTCGTGGTGCCCGTCGTCGGGCTCTTCCTCTTCTTCGCCGGGGCCGTCTTCCTCGTGGAGCTGGCCCGACGGCGCGACGCGGCCGTCGCCTGGACCGCCACGCGCGCGGCGCTCAAGGCCACGCTCATCACGATCGGCGTCCAGCTCGCCGGGGGCGTCGTGGCCACCCTTGCCTGGGTGGTCGGGCTCGTGGCGACCTGACCGGGCGTCAGCAGCGCGGTCCTGGGCCGCAGAGGTCCCCGCGTCCGAGGCGGTGCGGCACCAGGTCGGCGGCGTCCTGCGGGGTCTCCACCGCGGGCGGCTGCGCCACGACGCGATCGACGGCAGTGAGGGTGCCGGCCGCGGCCGCGGCCCCGAGCAGCAGCGCGAGGAGGACCTTGCCGGCCTGCGCCCCGTGGACCCTCGGTGAGGTCGTGACCGGCGCGGGGGGCGGGCGCGGAGGGCCGTCGTCCGTCCAGACCTCGAACACCAGCGGAGCTCCCACGACAGCCTCCCGCGTGCTCGGGCCCAGGCCGAGTCTCGCCCGCAACGCGGCCCTCCTGCATCAGGTGTTGTCCTTGTCGGGTGGGCCCGGCGCGGGTGACATCCGCGCACCGAGCTCGGCGCGCGACCGGATGCCCAGCTTCGCGTAGGCCCGAGCGAGGTGGGCCTCGACCGTCTTCGGGCTCATCGTCAGCGCGTACGCGACGTCCCGGTTGGTCAGGCCGCGGGCCGCGAGGGTGCAGACGCGCTCCTCCATCGCCGTCAGGGCGGTGCCGCTGCGCGGGCCCGACGACCGGTCGACCTCGTCCTGCGCGACCCGGCACCACAGCGCGCAGCCCACGGCGTCGAGCTCCGCCACCGCGCGGCGGGCCGCGGCCGCGGCGGACGCGCGGCGGCGGCCGTGGCGCTCGAGGCGCGCGAGCGACACGAGCGTGCGTCCCCGTTCCGCGCCGAGATCCGGGGCGGCGAAGCAGGACAGCGCGCGCTCGAGGTAATGGCGCGCGGTCGTGACGTCCCCGGTCGCGGCCGACACGGCCGACCGCCCGCGTGCGAGGACGCCGCGCAGCCAGGCCTCGCCGGCTCGGGCGGCGACCTGCTCGTACCCGTCGAGCACGGCGGCGGCCTCCACGGTCTCGCCGGCCGTGGCGAGCGCCTCGACGAGCTCCGACAGGTGGTGCGGGAAACCCGGGTGGCGGTATCCCGCCGCAGTCAGGAGCCGTTCGAGCGGCCGCAGCAGGGTCACGACGGACGGCGCGTCGCCCGCCGCGAGCAGGACGGACGCCAGTGCCGCGGCCGGGAGCGCGGCCACGTGCGCCGCACCGAGCGCCTCGAACCGCTCGACGGCCCGTCGCGCCGTCGCCGCCGCCGCGTCCGTCCGGCCGGTCCACGCGAGGAGGTGCGCCTCCGCGGTGCGGGCCATGAGGTCGAGCACCGGGCCCTCGGTCCGGCGGGCACGCTCGTCGAGTCGCCCCGCGGCCTCCGCGGCGGTCTCGACCGCACCCACGAGGAGGGCGGCGCGCACGGTGGAGAACTGCACGAACCAGAGGTCGGTCTCCTGGCCGCGGTCGACGCACCGGCGTTCCGCCGCGGCCAGGAGCGGCAGGGCCTCGCCCGGTCGGCCGCTGAAGAGCAGCGCCGACGCGACGTTCACGGTCGGCCAGCGGATCGCCGGGGTGACCCGGTCGGCGCTCTCCAGCGCCAGGGCGCGTCGTGCGATGCGGTCGTGGTAGCCGTGGCCCGCGAGCTGGTCGATCACCACGCGGGCGCCGAGCAGCTCGGCCAGCGCGCCGTCGTCCATCGCCGGAGCGGTCGAGGGAGCGGTCGCCGCCGCGGTCGCCGGGGAGCGGGCGGGGTCGACCGCGGGGAGCTCCGCACGGGCGGCCTCGAGCCGCCCGGAGTTGAGGAGGCAGGTCGCCAGGTCGCCGAAGACGGAGACGTGCAGGTCGGCATCGCCCACGGCCAGCGGGAGGGCGGCGCGCAGGGCGGACACCGCCCCCTCGATGTCGCCGAGCCGGAACCGGGCCTGCCCGACGGTGGCGAGCGCGCCCGCCCGCTCGAGCGGCGCCGTGAGCGCGGGCAGGGCCTCGGACGCGAGCTCGAGCGCGCGGCCGTACGCGTCCGTGCCGAGCCGGTCCGCGGCGGCCTGCAGCAGCCGCTGCGGCGACCGCGCGCCGAGCCCGAGGGCCAGCTCGCCGAGCTCCGCCGCGACGGACGTCGCGCCACGGCTCCGCGCGGCGTCGGCCGCTGCGTCGAGCGCGTCGAGGGTCGCGGGCTCCGGGCCGGCCGCGGCGTACGCGAGATGACGGGCGCGAGCCTCGTCGTCGGCCGCGCCGCCGGCGATCTCCGCCAGCCGCCGGTGCCGTTCGCGGCGGCGGGTCGGCGGAGCGGCGTCGAGGACCCCGAGCGCGAACAGCGGGTGCGCGAAGCGGAGCCGCCCGTCGGCGACGCGCGCGACCCCCGCGTCCTCGGCCGCCGCCACGGCCTCCACGTCCCCGTGGACCGCGGCCAGCGCGTCTGCCCGCGCGTCGGCCAGGCACGCCGCCGTGAGGAGGAGGTCGCGGGTGGCGTGCGGGAGGGCCGACAACCGCTCGGCGACCAGCGCTCGCAGGCTCGCCGGCAGGCCGTCCGGGGCGGGGCGCGAGCGCCAGTGCTCCGCGAGCTGGACCGCGAAGAGCGGGTTGCCGTCCGCGGCCTCGACCAGGCGTTCCATCGTCGTCGCGGCGAGGGTCCGCCCCGCGACGTCCCGGGCGACCGCGGTCACGTCGGCCGGCGTCAGCGGCGCGAGCGGTAGATGGGCGAGGCGGCGGGGGTCGGCCGGCTCGATCACGGCGACCGGGACGTCCTCGCCGCCCGCCGGGGCGTCCGAGGTGCGGGCGCTCGTGAGGATGGCGAGCCGGCCGGGCGTACGGCGGCACGCGGACGCGATCGCCTGCCGGCTCGACGGGTCGAGCCACTGGAGGTCGTCGACCGCGACCAGGACGGGCCCGCGTGCCGCCGCGTCGCGCAGCAGCGTGCCCGCGGCCGCGGCGACGAGCTGGGGGCCGCCGCCCGGCCCGGAGGGCTCGACGCCGAGGGCCGCCCGGAGCGCACGCTGCTGCGGCAGCGGCAGGGTGCCGACCGCGTCGGACAGCGGGTCGAGGACCTCCCGCAGGCCCGAGTACTCGAGCCGCACCTCGGCGGGCACCGGCCGGCTGGCGAGCACGAGCACGCCTCGCTCGCGGGCCCGGTCCAGGGCGGCGAGCCACACCGTCGTCTTGCCGATGCCCGGAGGTCCGCTCAGCGCCAGGGCCGCGGGCCCTTCTTCCGCCGCGCCGAGCAGATCGTCGACGGCGACGAGCGCCTCGGACCTCCCCACGACCCGCGGGGAGCCCACGAGGCGACTATCCCATCGGCGGTGCCCGACGAGCCGTGCCCCGGGCGCGATTCACCCCGGGATCACCCGCGCCCGGTCCGGTTCAGACGGCACCTCGCGGGGCGTACATGATCACCGCGACGCCGGCGAGGCAGAGCAGCGCACCGGCGACGTCCCAGCGGTCGGGCCGGAACCCGTCGACGACCATGCCCCAGACCAGCGACCCGGCCACGAAGACCCCGCCGTACGCGGCGAGGATGCGGCCGAAGTGCGCGTCCGGCTGCAGGCTCGCGAAGAAGCCGTACGCGCCGAGGGCGACGACGCCCGCGCCGATCCAGATCCAGCCGCGGTGCTCGCGCACCCCCTGCCACACCAGCCAGGCACCGCCGATCTCGAAGACGGCGGCGGCGAGGAAGAGCAGGATCGAGCGCAGCACGGTCATGCGCAGGAGTCTCGCGCGCCGACGGACCCCGCCGCGAGCCGCGCCGGTCAGCCTGCCGGGTTCTCGGTGACGTACAGCGTGTTGCCGTCCGGGTCGCGGAACTCGAACATCGGCGGCGCCTGCTCCCACAGCAGGAGGTCCCCGACGTCGGCCCCCGCGTCGGTCAGAGCCGCGTGAGCGGCCCGGGCGTCGGGCGTGACGAGCCGGATCCCGGTGTCGATGCCGGCGGGCAGCCCGTCACCCGCCCGCACCAGCGCGAGCGACGTCGCGGCACCCGGCGCGGCGACGTCGACCCACCGGAAGCCGGGCTGCAGCTCGGCGTCGAAGCGGACCTCGAACCCCAGCGGCCCGGTGTAGAAGGTGAGCGCGGCGTCCTGGTCGCGGACGGGGACCGCGACGGTATGGACCCCGGTGAATCGTGCTGCGGCCACGGTGGTTCCTCCTCGGACGACGACCCGGCGCCGGTCGCGCCGGGTGCGGTACGGGTGGGACGGCCGCCGGGGGCGGATCTCATCGGCGCGCGGCTTAAGGTGTCGGGCGGCAGGCACGGCAGCTCGGAGGAACCATGACCCAGCAGGACGCCCGGCAGCGGCGCGACGACCGGTGGACGGTGCGTGTCTCGACGCTCGACGAGCTGGACGCGCGGACCGCGTACGCGGCGTGGCAATTGCGGCAGGACGTGTTCGTCGTCGAGCAGGAGTGCGCGTACCCCGACCTGGACGGCCGGGACGCCGAGCCCACGGCGTGGCACGTCGTCCTGCTCGACGGTGACCGGGACGGCCGGGTGGTCGCGACGGCGCGGGTGCTCGACGACGGCGACGTGCAGCGCATCGGCCGCGTGGTGTGCCACCCGGACGTGCGCGGCTCGGGGGCGTCGGGCGTGCTCATGCGGGCCGCGGTGGAGGTCGCCACCGCCGCCGCCCCGGGGGCCGACGTCGTCCTCGGCGCGCAGTCACCGCTGACCGGCTTCTACGGGCGGTTCGGCTTCGCCCCGGACGGGCCCGAGTACCTGGAGGACGACATCCCGCACACGCCGATGCGGCTGCGTCGGTAGTTCTCGGTCTACGCCGTCGGGCCGGCGGCCGGCGCGTCCAGGCGGACGGCGCCGACGATGCCGCGCGCCCGCGCGGCGGCACCGGGCACGGCGTCGCGCCCGGCGTAGACGGCGAGGAACGCCTCGAACAGCGCGGCCCCGGCCAACGTCCGCGCCACGGCCTCGGTGTCGACGCCGGGGTCGAGGCGTCCGTCGCGCGCCTCGGCGTCGAGGTAGGCCTGCACCTGGAGGGCCGGGCCCTGCGGGCCCGCGCCCCGGCGCCCCAGGCCCTCGCGGTGCGCGACGAGCAGCTCCGGCGCGCCGAGGATCGACGCCGCCATCGGGAACGACCGGGCGTAGAACGCGAGCAGCTGGCCGACGAGGGTCGTGACGTTCTCGACGACGGTCGCGCGCCCGACGAGGTCCGCGGGGGCGTCGAGGCGGGGGGCGCGCTCCGACAGGACGCCGAGGAACAGCTCCTGCTTGTCGGCGAAGTGCTTGTAGAGCAACGCCTCCGAGCAGCCCGCCGCGCGCGCGATCTCCTTGGTCGTGGCCCGGGCGATCCCGCGCTCGCGCAGCACGGTCGCCGCGGCGTCGAGGATCCGGTCGCGCGTGCTCATGGGTTCTCCCGTCCCGTTGACATGCCCGTGCGGGCACCCCCATCCTAGGGGTGAGTAAACACTTACTCACCCCGAGGAGCGAGGAGACGACCATGAAGATCGCCGTGCTGGGAGCGACGGGACGGACCGGACGCCTGGTCGTGGTGGAGGCTCGGCGCCGCGGCCACCACGTGGTGGCGGTCGTGCGCGACCCGGCACGCCTGGGCGACCTGACCCCCGACGGCGTCGCGACGGCGGACGGCCTCGACGCCGCCGCGGTCACGGCCGCGCTCGCCGGGATGGACGCCGTCGTGTCGGCGCTGGGCCCGGTGCCCGGCAGCGCGCCCGGCGTGCAGGGGGAGCTGACGGAGGTGCTCGTCGACGCCGCCCGCGCCGCCGGGGTGCGCCGCGCCGTCGTCGTCACCGCGAGCGGCTGGGTGGTCGACGGCGACGACCCGTTGTCCCGCTACCTGGCCAAGCCGATCCTGGCGCGGGCGCTGCGCGACGCGAACGCGGGCTTCGCCGTCGCCGAGCCGGCGGTGCGGGAGTCCGGGCTCGACTGGACGATCGTGCGGCCGCCCATGCTGCGCGACGGCGCGCCCCGCGGCGCGTACCACCAGCGCCGGGACGGCAACGTGCGCTGGCGCTGGTCGATGCGCCGCGCCGACCTCGCCGCGGCGGTCTGCGACCTGCTGGAGGACCCGACGGCCGTCGGCGCGACCGTCTCGGTCGCCGGCTGAGGGGCGGGTCACGGCCCGGGCGGCACCGGGATGTCGGCCGCGGAGCCTACGCTTGGTCCACGATGACCTCCCTGTTCGACAGCCTGTCCCTGCCCGGGTTCGACCACGCCGCGAAGGACGACACGGCACGCCTGCCGTCCACCGCCCCGCGCTGGGACGACGACGCCGCCGACCCGACGTCCGGCGCGCCGGCGTGGGTGCGCGACGCCGCGGCCGAGGCGCACGACGGCGGGTCGGGCGAGGGGCGGCCGCGCTCGCGCGGGGCGTTCTCGCACCTCGACCCCGAGGCCCTGCTGGAGGAGCTGAACCCGCAGCAGCGGGCCGCCGTCGAGCACGCGGGCTCGCCCCTGCTCATCGTCGCGGGCGCCGGGTCGGGCAAGACGCGCGTGCTCACGCACCGCATCGCCTACCTGCTGGCCACCGGCCGGGCCCGGGCGGGGGAGATCCTCGCGATCACGTTCACCAACAAGGCCGCGGCGGAGATGCGCGAGCGCGTCGAGCACCTGGTGGGCCCGGCGGGTGGGCGGATGTGGGTCTCGACGTTCCACTCCGCGTGCGTCCGGATCCTCCGCAAGGAGGCCAAGACCCTCGGCCTGCGCTCCAGCTTCTCCATCTACGACGCGGCGGACAGCCAGCGCCTCATCACGCTGGTGACGCGCGAGCTCGACCTCGACGCGAAGAAGTACCCGGCGCGGTCGCTGGCGCACAAGATCAGCGACCTCAAGAACGAGCTGATCGACCCCGAGGCCTACGCGCAGAGCTCGGGCGCCGACGCCACGGAGGAGGGCTGGCGCGAGCGCACCGCCCGCGCGGCGTCGTCGGGCTCGCTGCCGACGCAGGCGCCGGAGTTCGACACCGTGCTGGCGGACGTCTACCGGCGCTACCAGCAGCGGCTGGCGCAGGCGAACGCGCTCGACTTCGACGACATCATCATGACGACGGTGAACCTCCTGCAGGCGTTCCCGAACGTCGCGGAGCACTACCGCCGCCGGTTCCGGCACATCCTGGTGGACGAGTACCAGGACACCAACCACGCGCAGTACATGCTGGTGCGCGAGCTGGCCGGCGCGACGGTGGACGGGCCCGGCGTCGACGGCCTGGACCCCGCGGAGCTCACCGTCGTCGGCGACGCCGACCAGTCGATCTACGCCTTCCGCGGCGCCACGATCCGCAACATCGTGGAGTTCGAGGAGGACTACCCGGACGCCACGACGATCCTGCTGGAGCAGAACTACCGCTCCACCCAGACGATCCTCACGGCCGCGAACTCCGTCATCTCGCGCAACCCGGACCGCAAGCCCAAGCGGCTGTGGACCGACGCCGGCGCGGGGGAGAAGATCGTCGGCTACGTGGCCGACGACGAGCACGGCGAGGCGCGGTTCGTCGCCGAGGAGATCGACCGGCTCGGCGACAAGGACGGGGTGCGCCCCGGCGACGTCGCGGTGTTCTACCGCACCAACGCGCAGTCGCGCGCGCTGGAGGAGGTGCTGATCCGCGTCGGCCTGCCGTACAAGGTGGTGGGCGGCACCCGCTTCTACGAGCGCCGCGAGGTCAAGGACGCGGTCGCCTACCTGCGGGCGCTGGCGAACCCGGACGACGACGTCAACCTGCGCCGCGTGCTCAACGTGCCCAAGCGGGGGCTGGGGGACAAGGCGGAGTCGCTCGTCGCGTCGTTCGCCGACCGGGAGCGGATCTCCTTCGGGGCCGCGCTCGAGCGCGCCGACGAGATCGGCGGCATGACCTCCCGCACGTCCAAGCCGCTCACGGCGTTCCGCGACATGATGCGCGAGCTGCGCGCCCTCGTCGACGACGGCGAGCCGCCCGCCACGATCCTCGGCGCCGTCCTGGACCGCACGGGCTACCTCGCGGAGCTGCGCGCGTCGGACGACCCGCAGGACGCCTCGCGCGTCGAGAACCTCGCCGAGCTGCACGCCGTCGCGGCGGAGTTCAGCGAGCTGGACCCGGAGGGCGACCTCGCGGACTTCCTCGAGCGCGTGTCGCTCGTGGCGGACGCCGACCAGATCCCCGACGAGGACGTGGCCGACGGGGAGGCCGAGCAGGAGCCCAAGGAGGACCAGGGCGTCGTCACGCTCATGACCCTGCACACCGCCAAGGGT
>NZ_JBHXAW010000059.1:0-18712 GCF_042726645.1 Isoptericola sp. NPDC060257 | reverse complement strand
GCCCTGGGCGGCGACGCCGACGTGCGCGCCGTGCCGTTCGCCGACGGCGGCGAGGGCACCCTGGACGCGATCCTCGGGGCGTGGGGCGAGGAGCCCCGGACCTGCGCCACGACCGACGCCCTCGGGCGCCCGACCACCGCGCGCTACGGCGTCTCGCCCGACGGCCGCACCCTCGCGGTCGAGGCGGCGGAGGCCTACGGGCTGCCGAAGGTCTCGGACGTCGCGCTGCGGCCGCTGGACGCGACCAGCCACGGCGTCGGCACGGTGGTGCTCGCCGCGCTCGACGCCGCCCCGGACGCCGAGGAGGCCGTCCTGTTCGTCGGCGGGTCGGCCTCGACCGACGGCGGGGCGGGGCTCCTGACCGACCTCGGCGCCCGGTTCCTCGACGCGGCCGGCGCCCCCGTCCCTCCGGGTGGTGGCGGCCTGCGCACCCTGGCCTCCGTCGACCTGTCCGGCCTCGACGCCCGCGCCCGCACGCTGCGGTGGCGCATCGCGTGCGACGTCGACAACCCGCTGCTCGGGTCGCGCGGGGCGGCCGCCGTCTTCGGGCCGCAGAAGGGCGCGACGCCGGAGGACGTCGCGCTGCTCGACGACGGGCTCGCGCACCTCGCCGACGCCCTCGCCGCCGCGACCGGTCACGACGCGCGCGACCTGCCGGGTGCCGGCGCGTCGGGCGGGCTGCCGGTGGGCCTGTCGGCCGCGCTCGGCGCGGAGCTGGTGCCCGGCGGCGAGCTCGTCGCCGAGGCGGTGGGGCTCGTGGACGCGCTCGAGGGCGCCGACCTCGTGCTCACCGGGGAGGGCCGCCTCGACGAGCAGTCCCTGCACGGCAAGGTCGTCGACACCGTGGTGCGGCTCGTGGCCGGCCGCGCGGCGGTCGTCGTCGTGGCGGGCGGCGTGGAGCTCACGCCCGCCCGGGTCGCGGAGGCCGGGATCGCGGGGGCGTTCTCCCTCGCGCCGGGGCCACGCACGCTCGCCGAGCTCTCCCGCGACGCCGAGGTCGAGCTGGAGCGCACGGCCGCGCACGCGTGCCGGCTGTTCGCGGCCGGGCGCGCGTCGCGCTGACGCGTCAGCGCTTGCGGGTGCGGCGGCGGACGGCGTCGGCCCAGTCGCGGTGGTATCGCACCACGACGGTCTCGGTGCCCGGCGCCCACCAGACGGCGACCGGGTCGCCGTCACGCGGCGGAGGCAGCCGCTCCTCGTCGTCCGGCCGCACCAGGGACGAGTAGGGGCGGTCGGCCGTGCCGTCGTCCGTCGGGTAGGACACCACGCCGCTGAGCAGGAGGCCGGAGCTCGTGCGGCGCTCGTTCACGGAGACCGATCCGGTGACCGACCGCCTGTCCGCGCCGAACGCCGCGGCGTCGCGCCCCTCGGTGGCCTGGCGCTGGTCGTCCCGGTAGCGGACCAGGGCGGCGACGGCGGTGACCATGAGGCCGGCGAGCATGCCCATGAACAGCCACAGCTCGAGCTCGCCGGACGGGTCCTCGATCGTGCGCCGCAGCACGTAGAGGCCGGCGGTGACCACGAGGGCGGGCGCCCACAGCCACCGTCGCAGCCAGCCCGGGCGCGGGGGCGCGGGCAGCTCCTCCAGCGGCGCGTCGACCTCGTCGGGGCTCTCGACCTGCTGCCAGACGACGCTCACGAGTGCAGGCTCCAGCGCCACGCGTCGGCGTTGTGGCGGCCCCAGCGACCGCCGAAGCTCTTCGCGGTCACGCCCGCGCCGTTGCCGCGCACCGTGCGGGCGCGGTTGGTCCACTCCTCGACGGGGGCCTCGTCGTCGGGCAGCCCGCTCGCCGACGCGACCGCCGCGAGCCCGGCCACCAGCGCGGCGACCTCGACGTCGTCGGGCCGACCGCGCACCACGCGCACCTCGTTGCTCATCGCGCACCCCCGAGCGGGTCGTCGCCGTCCTCGTCGTCCAACCGGTCGTCCAGCCGGTCGTCCAGCCGGTCGTCCAGCCGGTCGTCCAGCTCGTCGTCGAGGTCGTCGTCGCCGAACTCCACCGCCGCCCCACGCGACGTCGCCCACTCCGCGACCTCGTAGCCGCCGTCGAACAGGCGCTGCGCGACGTCACCGCCGGCCTCGTCGAGCAGCTCGACGACGCCGTCCAGGGTGCCGGGCGAGCCGGGCGTCGGGTCGGCCACGACGAAGCCGAGGTAGAACACCTCGGCCGGCACGGCGCCCTCCGGGGCGTCGTGGGTGTGCTCGTCCTCCTCCTCGTCACCCTCCCACACGGAGCTCGTCAGGTCGGGGTGCATGCCCAGCCCGTCGTGCAGCGCGTCGAAGACGGAGGCGTTGAGCTGGCCCACCCGGTTCTCCAGCGCGAGCACGCGCGGGTCCTCGTCCGCCTCGGAGGCGCCGAACTCGGCGCGCACGCCGACCGCGGTCTGCACGTACTCGTGCAGGGCGGCCGCCAGCGCGTCGACGGCGCGGTGCATCGGCTCGGGGTCGACCGACCCCAGCGGGGCGGGTCCGTGCGTGGCGTCCTCGTGGCTCATCTGCTCATTCTTCCCGGTTTCGACGGCGCTCAACCACCGACGGTGTCACAGGGGGATGTTGCCGTGCTTCTTGGGCGGCAGGCTCGCGCGCTTGGTGCGCAGCGCCCGCAGCGCGCGCACCACCTGCACGCGCGTCTCGGACGGGCGGATGACGGCGTCCACGTAGCCGCGCTCGGCGGCGTCCCACGGGTTGACGATCGCCTCGGTGTACTCGTCCGTGAGGCGCTGCCGCTCCGCCTCGACGTCACCGCCGGACTCGGCGACCTCCTTGAGCGCCGAGCGCTGCAGGATGTTCACCGCCCCCGACGCGCCCATCACCGCGACCTGCGCCGTCGGCCAGGCGAGGTTGACGTCCGCCCCGAGCTGCTTGGAACCCATGACGATGTACGCCCCGCCGTAGGCCTTGCGCGTGATGACGGTGACCAGCGGGACGGTCGCCTCGGCGTACGCGTAGATGAGCTTGGCGCCGCGCCGGATGATGCCCTGGTGCTCCTGGCCGACGCCGGGCAGGAAGCCGGGGACGTCGACGAAGGTCAGCACGGGCAGGTTGAACGCGTCGCAGGTGCGCACGAACCGGGCCGCCTTCTCGGCGGCGTCGATGTCGAGGGTGCCCGCCATGGACAGCGGCTGGTTGGCGATGATGCCCACCGACTGGCCCTCGACGTGGCCGAACCCGATCAGCACGTTCTGCGCGAAGAGCGGCTGCACCTCGAGGAACGACTCGGGGTCGAGGACCGTCTCGATGACGGCGCGCATGTCGTAGGGCTGGTTGTCGCTGTCGGGGACGATGACGTCGAGCGCCTCGTCGTCCTCGGTGACCTCCAGCGGCGTCTCGTCCTCGGGCGGGAACGACGGCGCGTCGCCGAGGTTGTTCTGCGGCAGGTAACCCACGAGGTGGCGCACGTAGTCGATCGCGTCGTCCTCGTCCGCGCCCAGGTAGTGCGCCACGCCCGACGTCGCGTTGTGCGTGCGGCCGCCGCCGAGGGTCTCGAAGTCGACGTCCTCGCCCGTCACCGTGCGGATCACGTCCGGGCCGGTGATGAACATGTTGGACGTGCCGTCCGCCATGACGATGAAGTCGGTCAGGGCGGGGGAGTAGACGGCGCCGCCCGCGCTGGGACCGAGGATGAGCGAGATCTGCGGGATCACGCCGGAGGCCGCGACGTTGCGCCGGAACATCTCGGCGAACTGCGTCAGCGCCGCGACGCCCTCCTGGATGCGCGCCCCGCCGCCGTCCGAGATGCCGATGATCGGCACGCCGGTGCGCAGCGCGAGGTCCTGCACCTTGGCGATCTTCTCGCCGTGCACCTCGCCGAGCGAGCCGCCGAAGACCGTGAAGTCCTGGCTGAACACGCACACCTGGCGCCCGTCGACCGTGCCGTGGCCGGTCACGACGCCGTCGCCCGCGACGCGCCGCTTGTCGAGGCCGAAGTTGCGGCTGCGGTGCATGGCCAGCGCGTCGAGCTCGACGAAGCTGCCCTCGTCCAGCAGCGCCTCGATGCGCTCGCGGGCCGTCTTCTTGCCGCGCGGGTGCTGCCGCGCCTTCGCCTTCTCCTCGGCGTCGGTCACGGCCTCGGCCCGCCGGCGCTCCAGGTCGGCGAGCTTGGCGGCGGTGCCGGAGAGGGCGGGCGACTCGATGTCGGTCGAGGAGGTGGCGTCGTTCACCCGACCGACCCTAGTTGGTGGGTTGCCACGCATCGATGCGCGACAGGCTGCGGCCCGCCCGGATTCTTTGGAGGGACCCCACAAAGGGTCGGTGGCGGTGAGATGCGGGACGATCGGGGACGTGAGCCACGACCCCCGCCGAGACCCCCTCGATCTCCCCGCCCTGCGCCGCGACCTGCTCGCGCCGTCCGGCCCCCTCGCCCGCCTCGACGTCGTCGAGGCGTCCGGTTCCACGAACGCCGACCTGGCCGACGCCGTCCGCCGGGCGCCGGGGGAGTGGCCCGCGCCCGCGGCGCTCGTCGCCGAGCACCAGACGGCGGGGCGGGGGCGTGCGGGGCGCGGGTGGCAGACGCCGCCGCGCGCCGCGCTCACCGTCTCGCTGCTGCTGCGCCCGCGGCTCGAGCCCGCCCGGCTGGGCTGGCTGCCGCTGCTCGCCGGCCTCGCCGTCGCGCGCGCGGTGGACGCCGCCGGGGTGCCCGGGGCCGCGGTGAAGTGGCCCAACGACGTGCTGCTGCCGGCCGCCGACGACGCGGCCGGGCTGGGGCCGTTCCGCAAGGTGGCGGGCGTGCTGGCCGAGGTGGTGCCGGCCCTCGACGGTCAGGGGCCCGCCGCCGTCGTCGTCGGCGTCGGGCTGAACGTGGACCAGTCCGCGGCCGAGCTGCCCGTGCCGACCGCGACGTCGCTCGCGCTCGAGGGGGCGCGGGCCGACCGCGGCGCGCTGCTCGGCACGCTCGTGCGCGAGCTCGTCGGCGTCGTGGCGGACCTGGAGGCCGCCGGCGGGGACGCCGTCGCGGCCGGGCTCGCGGCGCGGTACGCGGCGGCGTCGGCCACGCTCGGCACGGCGGTGCGCGCCGAGCTCGCCGGCGGCCGCGACGTGGTGGAGGGCGAGGCGGTGCGTGTCGCCGCCGACGGCGCGCTGGTGCTGGCGACGGCGGGCGGGGAGCGGACCGTGACGGCCGGGGACGTGCACCACCTGCGCACGGCATGACCGTGGTCGTGTCAGCGGCCGGCGAGCTCGGCGACCACGGGAGCGAGCCGGTCGGCGGCGTTCGCACCGACGACGACGTACGAGAAGCCGCCCTCCTCGCGTCGCCGCAGGATCTCCTCGGTGGCCGCCCCGGGGTCGGCGGGCAGCTGCAGCAGCGAGTCCGCCGCGCGCAGCGCGCCGGTGTCGGTGTCGGGCGGTGCCATGAACGGGGAGACGGCATCGCCGACCACGGCCGCGTGGAACGCCAGCTCGAGGTCCGCGCGTGACCGCAGGTCCGCCGCGATCCCCATCGTCACGGCCCGCGGGTCGTCCGGCATGATCGCGACCGCGGCCGTGTCCGCGAGGTCGGCGGCGAGGGCGCGGGCCTTCGGGCCCCGCACCGCCATCACGACCGGCGTGCGCCGCGCCGCGCCGTCGAGCCGGCGGAGCAGCGTGACCGCCTCGGCCATGCGCGCCAGTCGTCGCTCGGCGGAGAGGACCGGCATGCCCAGCTCCCGCAGCGTCCTCGATGCCGGGCCGCCCGGCGCCGAGGCCCATCTCGAACCGGCCTTCGGTGAGCACCGACAGCGAGTGCGCCTCCCAGGCCATGGTGCGGGCCGGGCGCAGCGGCGAGGCGTACACCCAGGTGCCGACGCGGACGTCGGCGAGCGTCGCCGCGACCGCCAGGGTAGGGCCGGGTGCCGGCTGCCACTGCTGGACGTCGGGCATCAGGAGGGTCGAGTACCCGTGGTCGGCGATCCGGCGAGCCTGGTCCCGCCACGCGGGGAGGTCGGTGCCGACGGGGGCGACGACCCCGAAGCGAAAGCTTCGTGCCGGCCTCGTCGTGTGGTCGTGGGGCATCGTCGCGTTCCTCTCGCGCGGGCGTCGTGGTCGGGACGTGCTCATCGACCGCCGGCGGGACGCGAACTCATCGGGCGCCGGCCCGGGGCTCCCAGCCGGGGCACAGCCCGCGCTGACTACAGTGGGGGCGTGACGAGCGACACCACGACGGGACCCGGTCTGCCGACGGACGACGACGCCCGGCGGGCGGGGGACACCGCGGCCCGCCTGGACGAGGCGATCCTCGGCGGCCCGCGCCGGTACACGCTGTCCGACCTCGTGGAGGGCACCGGGCTGTCGCAGGAGTTCATCGAGAACTACTGGCGCTGGCTGGGGCTGCCCGTCACCCACCCCGCCGAGGTGGGGTTCACCGACGCGGACATGCAGGCGCTGCGCGAGATCGGCGAGCTCGTGGACGCCGAGCGGCTCGACGAGCAGGCCCAGATGACGCTCATCCGCTCCCTCGGGCACACCACGGACCGGCTCGCCCTGTGGCAGGTGGAGGCGTTCGTCGAGCACCTCAGCCGCCGCGACGGCCTGGACGACGTGAGCGCGCGGCTCGCCGCCATCGACCGCATGCCGGACCTCACCTCGCAGCTGTCGCGCCAGCTCGAGCACGCCTGGCGGCGCCAGCTCGCCGCGCTCACGGGGCGGCTGGCCACCGAGTTCGGCGGCGCGCGTCGCGGCACCCAGGAGGCGCACGACGACGAGCTACCGCTGCCGCGCGCCGTCGGGTTCGCCGACATCGTCTCGTTCACCAAGCGCACCGCGGGCCTCGGGTCGCAGGAGCTGTCGGAGTTCGTGCAGCTCTTCGAGTCCCGCGCCCGCGACGTCATCACCGAGGCCGGCGGTCGTGTCGTCAAGACCATCGGCGACGCGGTGCTGTTCGTGGCCGACGACGTGACGACGGGCGCCGAGGTGGCGCTCGGCCTGGCCGCGCCGCACGCCACCGACCCCGAGATCCCCGTGCGCGTCGCGTTCGTGTGGGGGCGGGTGCTGTCGCGGTTCGGCGACGTGTTCGGCTCCGACGTCAACCTCGCCTCCCGCATCACCGAGCTCGCCGAGCCGGCCACCGTGCTGGTGGACCCGCACACGGCGTCCCTCCTCGCGTCGTCGTCCCGCTACGCCCTGACGGCGCAGCCGCCCCAGGAGGTGCAGGGCATCGGCGAGATCACGCCGGTGCGGCTGCAGCGCGCCTACACCGGCGCCTGACCGAGATCCTCAGTCGCGGCCGACGGCGACCACGTCCGGGTCCCGCGGGTCGGGGTCGACGTCGAGCAGGGACGGCCGGTTGTTCTGCACCGACCCGACGGCGTCGCCCACCGGACGCGTCGCCATCCCGACCTGCGGGCCCGTGACGATGCCCATCGCCTGCTCGGCCCCGACCGCGGGGTCGAGCCAGGCGTCCCACGACGCCCGCGGCAGCACCACGGGCATCCGGTCGTGGATGCGCTCCAGGTCCTGCGACGCTGCCGTGGTGATCACCGTCGCGGAGACGAGCCAGCGGTCGGGGTCGTCGTCGGCCTTGGTCCGGTCCCGCCAGAACTCGTACAGGCCGGCGAGCGCCGCGACGCCGCCGTCGTCCGGGTGGATCCAGTACGGCTGCTTCGGCACCTTGCCCTTCGACCCGCCCTTCGACCCGCCCCGCGCGGGGGCGCCGGGCGGCAGCTCGAGCTTGCGCCACTCGTAGTAGCCGTCGGCCGGCAGCAGGCAGCGCCGGAGGCCGAGGGGTTTCGCGAACGCGGACTTGTCGATCAGGGTCTCGGTGCGCGCGTTGATCATGCGCGCGCCGATCGACGGGTCCTTGGCCCACGACGGCACGAGCCCCCAGCGCGCCAGCCGGAGGGAGCGGGTGATCTCCCCGGTCTGCCCGCCCTCGAGCCGCCGCGGGCGCTCGACGACGATGCGCACGGGGTCGGTGGGGGCGACGTTCCACGACGGGGGCAGGAGGCGCGCGTCCTCCGCGATCTCGGCGACGGCGAGGTCGTCGGCGATGTCCTGGGCGTCACGGAAGGACGCGTAGCGGCCGCACATGGGTCCATCGTGACGCATCCCACCGACACCCGGGCGGCCGGCCGGGGGATTCTCCCTGGGCCTGGTCGTAACGATTCGATACGATGGTGGCCATGCCCGACGACTCCGCGAGACTTCCGCGCGCCCGCTCTCCGTACCGTTGGGTCATCATGCTCGGGGCGCTCGCGGCGCTGCCGGCGTTCACCGTCGACATGTACCTGCCGTCGCTGCCCGAGGTGGCGGCGGACCTGGGCTCCTCCGCCTCGTTCGC
The DNA here is from genome assembly GCF_042726645.1 of Isoptericola sp. NPDC060257. Taxonomy (NCBI): domain Bacteria; kingdom Bacillati; phylum Actinomycetota; class Actinomycetes; order Micrococcales; family Promicromonosporaceae; genus Isoptericola; species Isoptericola sp. NPDC060257. Next base: position 10,461 of record NZ_JBHXAW010000059.1, on the reverse strand, counting down.
GCAGCTGTCCGTCTCCGTGATGCTCATCGGCGGCGCCCTGGGCCAGCTCACGATCGGCCCGCTGTCCGACCGCTTCGGGCGCCGGGCGCCCCTCATGTGGGGCCTCGCGCTGCACGTCGTGACGTCGATCCTGTGCGCGTTCGCGCCGAACATGACCGTCCTCGTGGGGCTGCGCCTCCTGCAGGGCTTCTTCAACGCCGCGTGCGGCGTCGCGGCGATGGCGGTCGTGCGCGACCGGTTCGTCGGCGCCGAGGCCGCGCGCATCCTGTCCCGGCTGATGCTCGTCATCGGCGTCGCGCCCATGCTGGCGCCGACCTTCGGCTCCGCCGTCGCCGCGGCGGCGGGCTGGCGCTGGGTCTTCGGCTTCCTGGCGCTCGCGGGCGTGGCGATGGGCCTGGTCGTGTGGCGGTTCATGCCGGAGACGCTCCCGGCCGGACGACGGCAGACCGGCGGTGCGCGCAGCGTGTTCGCCGGCTACCGCACGCTGGTCAAGGACAAGCAGTTCATGGCGCTCGCCGTCATCCCGGGGCTCGGGCAGGCCGTGCTGATGAGCTACGTGGTCGGTTCGCCGTTCATCTTCCAGGAGGGCTACGGGCTGAGCCACGGGCAGTTCTCCGTCCTGTTCGCCGTCAACGGCCTGGGCCTGGTGCTGTCCGCGCAGGTGAACGCCGCGCTGGTGCGGCGGGTGGCGCCCATCCGGCTGCTGCGCGCCGCGCTCGCGATCCAGGGCGTCGTCGCGGTGGGGCTGCTGGCGGTGGCCCTCACCGGGGCCGGCGGGCTGATCGGCCTCCTCGCGATGCTGTGGGTGGTGCTCGCCTTCCAGGGGCTGATCCCCGCCAACGCGTCGGCCATCGCGCTGTCCCGGCACGGCGAGCGCGCGGGCACCGCGGCCGCGGTCATCGGCGCCGTGCAGTCCGGCGTCGCCGGCCTCGTGTCGCCGCTGGTGGGCGTGCTCGGTGGCGACGCCGTCGCGATGTCCTGGGTGATGCTCGTCGCGCTGGCCTGCGCGATCGCCGTGCTCGCGTTCGCCACGCCCGCCTACCGCAAGGACGGCTGGGTCAAGCTGGCCTGACGGACCCTGACGCTCGCCGCGGCCGACGGCGTCCTAGGCGAAGCCGAAGACCGGCCCGAACGCCACCACCACGAGCGCCGCCCACACCGCGTAGACGGGCAGGAAGCGCGTCTGCCACCGGACCAGTGCGCCGAACGGCTGCCGCTCGCGCAAGAAGCCGAGCAGGAGCAGCCCGGACCGGGCCAGGTGCACCAGGAGCAGCAGGTTGAGGCCGAGGGCGGCCACCTTGTTGGGGCTGAGGCCGAACTCGGCGATACGGGTGAGCATCGCCGTGAGCGCGACGGCGTCCACGGCGAGCGCGGCCGCGACGAGCACCAGCTGCAGGCCGTCGAACCAGCCCGGGCGGGCGAGCGAGTCGCGGGCCGAGACGGAGTACAGCAGCAGGCAGAGCACCAGCACGAGGATCGCGTCCATGAGGATGAGCAGCTCGCGCTCGACGTCGGCGAGCCCGCCGGCGCCGAGCAGGACGACGAGCGTCACCAGCAGCATCACCGTGGTCAGCGGCGTGAAGACGCGCGTGAGGACGGGGGCGATGTTCTCCACGACGTCCTGCTTCGCCTCGACGAGCCACGCCCCGACGACGACGGCGCCCGGCACCGCGAACGGCATGATCCAGCTCTCCATCGCGGGCTCGATGTCCACGCCGACGAGGCTCAGGGTCGCGGCCGTGAGGCCCAGCAGCACCCCGCCGCCGATGGCCAGCAGCGTCACGTAGACGACGAGCTCGCCGGTGAAGCGCGCGAAGTCCATCCGCGGGTCCTGGTCCCGCCAGCGGCCGCCCACGTAGACTACGCCGACCAGCGCCCACAGCACGACGGGGGCGTGGATCGCCGCGAGGACGACGGTCGACCCGGTGTCGACGTACGGGTAGACGTTGAGCACGACGGCGAGCAGCGCGTACGGGACCAGCAGGGCGGCGACCACGCGCCACGCGACGCGGCGCTTCCAGACGAAGTAGGCGGCCAGGAAGGGCGCCGTCATGAGGGGGACGTTGCGCAGCAGCGCCGAGTCCGTGTCGAAGGCCGCGAGCGCCACCTTCACCGCGATCCCCGCGCCGACGGCGAGCGCGAGGACGACGGCGAGCTCGCGCCACGCCGGGCCGGACGCCTGCGCGGGGTCGTCGCCCGGGACGAGGACGAGCTGCTTCCACAGCCGCTCCGAGTGCTCGCGCGCGAACTCGTGCGAGACGGCGTCGAGGTTGCCCATGCGGCGCACCGCGACGAGGAACGCCTCGTCGTCGTCGAGGCCCGTCGCGGTGAGGTCGTCGACCCGGCCGCGCAGGTGGTCCTCCATCTCGTCCACGTCGGCGGGCGCGATGGCGCGGTGGCGCTGCACGTACGAGCGCCACTGGTCGATCTGCGCCTCGAGGCGCTCGCGGGAGGCCATCAGGCCCAGCCCTCCGCGACGGCGGGGCGGGCCGGAGCCTGGGCCGCCTGCTGGGCGGACCGCCAGACCTGGTGCAGCACGTCCGCGACGACGGACCACTGCTCCTGGCGCTCGGCGAGCGCGTCGTGCCCGGCCGGGGTGAGGGCGTAGTGCTTGCGGCGCCGGCCGGCCTCGGAGGTGCCCCAGGTCGCGACGACCAGGCCCAGGCGCTCGAGGCGGTGCAGGAGGGGGTAGAGCATCCCGTCGGTCCACTGCATGCGGCCGCCGGAGAGCTCCGTGACCCGCTTGAGGATGGCGTACCCGTAGGACTCGCCCTCCGCGAGGATGCCGAGCACCAGCGGGGTGGCGGACGCCGCCACCAGGTCCTTGTCGAAGCGCACCTCGGGCTCCTATGTCTAGATCTGCTAGGGGTGTTGAACCTAGCAGATCTAGGCATCGCCCGGGAGGGGGTGACCGGGTGGTTCGGCTCCGGGCTCCTCAGGCGCCACGGGATCGTCGCCCGGCGTTCATCCAGGGTTCGTCGAGCCGTCGCGGAGCGCCGGTGGGATCGGGCCATGACTCGCTCACCGAACCAGGCTCGCGCCCTGCGCCTCGTCGCGGCCGGCGCCGCCGCGGCGGTCGCGCTCACCACCGCGGCCGGCACCGCCGCCCTCGCGGACGGGCGCCTCGGCGACCACGGCACGAATCGCGCGACGCCCGGCCACGGGCGACCGGGCGCCGTCACGACCCACCTCGTCCCGACGCTCGAGGGGCGCGCGACGCTGTCCGCGGACTTCCTCGCCGAGGGGCCGCCGTCCGGCTCCCAGGCCTCCGCCGCCAACGGCCGGCAGGGGCCGTGGGACGGTCAGGTGATCCCGGGCTTCTCGGCGATGGTCGACAACGGCGACGGCACGTTCTGGGCGCAGCCGGACAACGGCTTCGGCAGCCAGGGCAACTCGGCGGACTTCCTGCTCCGCAGCTACCTCGTGAAGCCGGACTGGGACACCGGCGGCGGTCGGGGCAGCGGCTCGGGCGAGATCGAGGTGCTGGACCACATCTCCTACGACGACGAGAACCACGTGCTGGACTTCGACATCGTCAACGAGGACACGGACGAGCGCCTGCTCACCGGCGCGGACTTCGACGTCGAGTCCGTGGTGCGGGCGGACGACGGCACGCTGTGGGTGGGCGAGGAGTTCGGCCCGTTCCTGCTGCACTTCGACGCGGACGGCACGCTGCTGGAGAAGCCGTACGAGCTGCCTGGCGGCCTGAGGTCGCCGCAGAACCCGTACCTCGCCGACGGCGAGGAGCCCACCGTGCGCGCCAGCCGCGGCTTCGAGGCGATGGCCGGGGTCAAGGGCGGGCGCTACCTGTACCCGGTGCTCGAGGGGGCCCTGGTCGCCGACGCCGACCAGCGTCGCCGCGTCATCCACGAGTTCGACACCCGCCGCGGCGAGTACACCGGCCGCACGTGGGACTACCAGACCGACCAGGAGGCCAACGTGCTCGGCGACGCGTTCGCCGTCGGCAAGGACTCTTTCTGGATCGTGGAGCGGGACGACTTCGAGGGCCCCGCCTCCGTGACCAAGCGGGTCTACGAGATCGACCTGAGCGAGACGGACCGGGAAGGCGGCGGTAGAGGGTACCTGCACAAGGAGCTCGTCCTCGATGCGCTGCGGGTGGAGAACCCTGACGGCATCGACGCGGGGGAGGGGTACGGCCTGGGCGAGACGTACGCGCTGCCCGTGCAGTCGTTCGAGACGGTGCTCCGGCTGCGCGACGGCCGCATCCTCATCGGGAACGACAACAACTACCCGGGCAACGCGGCGCGGAACCCGGGCACTCCCGACGACACCGAGATGGTCGTCGTCGACCTGGAGAAGCAGCGCACGCGGGACGACGGCGTCACCGTCATCGGGCACCGCGGCGCGTCCGGGTACCGGCCCGAGCACACGCTCGCCGCCTACGAGCAGGCGATCCTGCAGTGCGCGGACGTCATCGAGCCCGACGTCGTGCCGACCAAGGACGGCGTGCTCGTGGCCCGGCACGAGAACGAGATCGGCGGCACGACAGACGTCGCCGAGCACCCGGAGTTCGCCGACCGCCGCAGCACGAGGACGATCGACGGCAAGCCGGTCACGGGCTGGTTCACCGAGGACTTCACGCTCGCCGAGCTGAGGACGCTGCGCGCCACGGAGCGGCTGCCCGAGCTCCGCCCGGACAACACCGCCTACGACGGCCTGTACCAGGTGCCCACCCTCGACGAGGTGCTCGACCTCGCCCGCCACTCCGAGACCTGCGACGGCCGGCCGGTCGGCGTAGCGCCCGAGACGAAGCACCCCACGTACTTCGCGTCCATCGGGCTGCCGCTGACCGACCCGCTCGTGGCCGAGCTCGCCGCGAACGGCCTCGACTCGCGGCGCGCGCCCGTCGTCGTGCAGTCCTTCGAGACCACCAACCTGCGCGAGCTCGACCGGCGCACCGACGTGCGCCTCGCGCTCAACGTCTCCGCGACCGGAGCGCCGTACGACCTGGTGGCCGCCGGCGACCCGCGCACCTACGCCGACCTCGTCACCCCGCGCGGCCTGCGCGACCTGGCCCGGTACGCCGACATCGCGAGCCTGGAGAAGAACGTCGTCGTCCCGCGCGCGGCGGACGGCACGCTCGGCCGGCCGACCTCCGTGGTCCGCGACGCGCACCGCGCGGGGCTGGAGGCCTACGCCTGGACGTTCCGCGCCGAGAACCAGTTCCTCCCGCTCGGGCACCGCTCGTCGGCGGACCCCGCCGCGCACGGCGACATGGCGGCCGAGCTCGACACGTTCCTCGACACCGGTCTCGACGGCGTCTTCTCGGACCAGCCCGGCCTCGCGGTCGAGGCCGTCGCCGCCCGGCGATGACCGGTAGCGCGGGGGGTGATCCCGTGGTCGCCCGGGGCACCCCTCGCGCGAACGTGCTGCTCAGGCCCTAGGATCGCGCTTGTGCGGACCCTGCCACGGCACGCGTCAAGCCTCGCCTCGCACCGGGTCGTCCGTACGATCGCCCTCGTCGTCACCGCGGTGGTGGCGTTCGTGGCGGCGACCGCGGTGGCGTCGTTCGTCGACCTGCGCTCCCAGATCGGCGTCTCCGACGTCGACGACCTCCTCGCCGGCGACGACCGCCCGCCCGAGGTCCCGGCGGAGCAGGACCCGACCGACCCGTTCGCGGGCAAGGACCTCAACATCCTGGTGATGGGTACGGACTTCCGCGACGAGGCCAACGCCGAGATCGCCGGGGAGGGCGACGAGTTCCACTCGGACACGACGCTGCTGGTGCACCTGTCGGGCGACCGCAGCCGCATCGAGGCCGTGTCCATCCCGCGCGACTCCCTCGTCGACATCCCCGCCTGCAAGCTCCCCGGCGGCGGCGAGACCGCGCCGCAGACGAACGCCATGTTCAACTCCTCCTTCTCGCTCGGCGGCGGGCCGGACAAGGACGTCACCGGCGCGGCCGCGTGCACCATCCGCACCGTCGAGAAGCTCACCGGGGTGCGGATCGCCGACCACATGGTGGTGCAGATGACCGGCGTGATCGGCGTCGTCGACGCCATCGGCGGGGTCACGATGTGCCTGCCCGAGCCCGTGAAGGGCCAGCGCGTGGACCTCGACCTGCCGGAGGGGAAGCAGAAGCTCGACGGGTACACCGCGATCAACTTCCTGCGCGCCCGCAAGGGCGAGGGCATGGGCCTGGAGATCGGCAGCGACCTCAAGCGCATCGAACGGCAGCAGGCGTTCTTCGACGCCGCGATGCGCGAGATCCTGTCGCAGAACATCATCACCGACTCGCCGCGCCTGTACCGGATGGTGCGCGAGATCCTCGGCTCCATCTCCACGGACCCCGAGCTCGCGAGCCCGACGGCGCTCGCGGGCCTCGCATGGAGCATCCGCGACCTCGACCCGTCGCAGATCGTGTTCACGTCGGTGCCGGTGGCCACCGCGCCGAGCGACCCCAACCGTGTCGTCTGGACGTCCGAGGCCGACGCGATCTGGGAGCGGATCCGCGCCGACGAGGCGCCGCCCGGCACCGCCCCGGCCAAGGAGGCCAAGGAGGAGGAGCCGAGCGGCACGGCGTCGGCCTCGCCGGACGGCGCGACGGCCGTCGACGACGAGGTCGCGTCGCCGGACGCCGTCGACGGCGAGGACGGCGGCGCCCGTGGCGGCAAGGACGGCAAGGGCGCCTCGCCCGACCCGTCGCCCAGCCCGTCCGTGCTGCCGGGCGTCTGCGCCTGACCGCCGCCGTGCGGTGACGGAAGGTCAGCGCTGGGGCAGGGCGCGGCGGGCCTCCTGCTGCAGGGCCCCGGCGACCCGGTCGAGCACCGTCGAGCGCAGCTTCCACTGCTGCAGGTAGATGGGGACGTCGACGACGGCGTCGTCCTCGAGCAGCGCGACCTGTCCGCCGGCCTGGCCCGGCCCGCCGTCGAGCATGCCGAACCGGGCTCCCGGGCCGGGGAGCGGGCCCCACATGCCCCACCCCAGGCCGCGGCGGATGCCGTCGACGTACTCCGTGGTGCTCGGCACGTGGTGCCGCGGCGGGTCCGGGACGGCGGCGCCCGCCGCGGCGGCGCGCTCGCGCAGCCAGGCGTCCTGGAGGTCGTCGGCCCGGTTGAACACGAGCATCGGGGCGCGGCCCAGCGCCTCGATCGTGGGGCCGTCCGGGAACCAGCGGTCGATCACCTCCCGGGTGGCGGCCGGGCGGTAGCGGGTGACGCCGAGGAACGTCGAGGTGCAGCCCTGCACCGCGTCGCGCTGCGACGTGATCGCGGCCATCACGGCGCCGGCCGGCAGCAGGTCCACGGTGCGGTCCTGGTCGTCGCGGTGGAGGTCGAAGCAGACGCCCTCGACCCGTGCCAGCGCCGGCATCACCCAGGTCGCGAGGGAGTCGGCGTTGACGGCGATCGGCACCGTGACCGGGCGGGGCGGGGCGCCGGTGCCGTCGTCGTCGGCGTCCCGGGGCCCGAGCTCGCGGACCGCCTCCGCGCCGAGCAGCTCGACCTGGCGCGCCAGGCGCAGCAGCGTGCGCCCCGGCTCGGTGGGCGCGACGGGGCGGGTGCGGCGGACCAGCACGGAGCCCGCGGCGTTCTCCAGCGCGCGGACGCGCTGGCTCACCGCCGACGGCGTGACGTGCAGCGCGTGGGCCGCGGCCTCGAACGAGCCCTCGGTGACGACGGCGGCGAGCGCCTCGAGCTGGCGGGAGTCCCATCGCATGACTCGACCGTAGATGAAGCGAAGCTTGATCGGATCAAGAAACCGTAGATGGACTTCATGTCGTGGCCGACCTAGCGTCGAGGGGTGCTCACGCTCCTCGCCGGCCTCGGCTTCGGCCTGTCCCTCATCGTCGCCATCGGCGCGCAGAACGCCTTCGTGCTGCGCCAGGGCGTGCGCCGCGAGCACGTGGGCCTCGTCGTCGCGGTGTGCGCGGCGTCCGACGTCGTGCTGTACCTCGCCGGGACCGCGGGGCTCGGGGCGCTCGTCGTGAGCCACCCCGCCGTCGTGGAGGTGGCGCGGTGGGCCGGCGCCGCCGTCGTGCTCGGGTACGGCGCGCTCGCGGCGCGCCGGGCGTGGCGCGGGGACGAGGCCGGGCTGGCGGCCGCGTCGGACGGCGCGGTCGCCGACGCCGGACGGCGCGCGCGGCCCGTGCTGCTCATGGCGCTCGCGCTCACCTGGTTGAACCCGCACGTGTACCTCGACACGATCGTGCTGCAGGGCTCGCTCGCCGCGTCGCACGGCGACGCGCGCTGGCTGTTCACGGCCGGCGCGATCGTCTCCAGCGTCCTGTGGTTCGTCGGCCTCGGCTACGGCGCGCGGCTGGCCGCGCCCGTGCTCGCCCGCCCCGGCGCGTGGCGCGTCGTCGACGGCGTCGTCGCCGCGATCATGCTGGTCGTCGCCGTGAGCCTGGTGCTGCCGGCGCTCACGGCGTAGAGACCGGTCACTTCGGCATCTCCTCCGTCTGTTCGGCATGGCCTCGTGCCGAACAGATGGACGCGGTGCCGAACGGATCGGTGCCTGCGTGGCGGGCTCAGCGGGCGAGGCGGCCCAGGCGGTCGACGGCGTCGCGCAGCACGTCCTCCCGCTTGACGAACGTGAACCGCACGCGCGAGGCGAGCGCGCCGGCCGTCGTCGAGCCGGCGCGGCAGAACGCGGAGACGGGCACGCCGACGACGCCCGCGAGCTCGGGCAGGCGGCGGCACAGCTCGTGCCCGTCGGCGGCGCCGAGCCGCTCCAGCAGGTGCGCGCCGTCCGCGACGACGAAGTAGGTGCCCTGCGGGACGACGACGTCGAACCCGGCGGCGGTGAGCCCCTCGCACAGCAGGTCGCGGCGGGAGGCGAGCGAGGCCGCCAGCGCGCGCGGCGCGTCGTCGTCGGCGAGCGCCCGGGCGATGGCGGGCTGGAAGGGCGCGCCGGACGTGTAGGTGAGGAACTGCTTCACCGTGCGCACGGCCGTGACGAGCTCTGCGGGGCCGTGCACCCAGCCGACCTTCCAACCCGTGAGGCTGAACGTCTTGCCGCTGGAGGAGACCGTGAGGGTGCGCTCCGCCATGCCCGGCAGGGTCGCGACCGGCACGTGGACGGCGTCGTCGAAGGTGAGGTGCTCGTAGACCTCGTCGGTGAGGACGACGGCGTCGGCCTCGCGCGCGACGGCCGCGACCTGCTCGAGCTCGGCCCGCGTGAGCACCGTGCCGGTCGGGTTGTGCGGGGTGTTCAGCACGATGAGCCGGGTGCGGGGGGTGACCGCGGCGCGCAGGGCCGCGGCGTCGAGCCGGAAGCCCTCGGCGGTGAGCGCCACGGGCACGTGCGTCGCGCCGGCGAGGGCGATGCTCGCGGCGTGCGAGTCGTAGAACGGCTCGAGCGTGATCACCTCGTCGCCCGGCCCCGCGAGCGCGAGGATCGACGCGGCCAGCGCCTCCGTGGCGCCGGTGGTGACCAGCACCTCGCCGTCCGGGTCGACGTCGAGCCCGTAGCGGCGCCGCTGGTGGTCGGCGATCGCGTGCCGCAGCTCCGGCACGCCGTCGCCGGGCGGGTACTGGTTGCGGCCGGCGTCGATCGCGTCCTTGGCGGCGTCGCGGATGAACGCGGGGCCGTCGACGTCGGGGAAGCCCTGCCCCAGGTTGATCGCGCCGGTGCGCGCGGCGAGCGCCGTCATCTCCGCGAAGATCGTCTGCGCGACGGCGCCGTCCGCCCCGAGCAGTCCGGCCGCGCGGGCGACGTCGTTCCAGCGGCCGGGCGGGGGAGAGGTCGGCATGGTCCTCGACCCTAGCCCCGGCCGGTCGCGGGTGCGGCCCGTGTCCGGCTAGGGTAGTGACCAGATTCGACTCTTTGGTCACTACGGAGGTGCTCGTGCCCCGTCCGCTCGTCCCCGACCGTCGTGCGCGCATCCTCGACGCCGCCCGCGACCTGATCCTCGAGAACGGCTGGCCCCGTACGACCGTCGCCGACGTCGCTGCACGAGCCGGCATCGGCAAGGGCGCCGTCTACCTGGAGCTCCCCGACAAGGCCGCGATCCTCGACGCCGTCCTGCGGCGCAGCACCCGGGACCTCACCGCCGAGGTGCGGCGTCGCGCCGTCGAGGCCGACGGGCCGGTCGACCTGCCCGCCGTGTACCGGTTCGGCATGGAGGCGCTGCTGGCCGACCCCCTCATGCGGGCGCTGTACGTCGGCGACGCGTCGCTGCTCGGCGACCATGTGCGCGACGTGGCCGGCGGTGCCGGGGGCGACCGGTACGCGGAGCGGTTCGGGTGGCTGGCCGAGTACGTCGCGCGGCTGCAGGACGCGGGCGTCGTGGACCCCGCCGTCCCCACCGAGGCGGTCGTGCGCGTGCTCGGGATCTTCGGCGTCGGACTGGTGCACGCGCCGGGCACGCTCGGCGCGACGTCGGACGACGCGCTGCGCGCCGCGGTCGCGCTCTTCGCCGACCTCGTCGGCCGCGGTCTCGCCGCCGACCGACCCGTCGACCCGGAGGCCGCCCGCGCCGCGCAGCTCGGCCTCCTCGCC
>NZ_JBHXAW010000058.1:0-18857 GCF_042726645.1 Isoptericola sp. NPDC060257 | reverse complement strand
GTCAGGGACCCCACCGAGAGGTCGATCCCCCCGGCCGTGATGACGAAGGTCATCCCGATGGCGAGGACCCCGGTGACCGATGCCAGCCGGAGGATGGTCATGACGTTGTCGAGGCTGGCGAAACGCTCGCCGCCCGTGATCACGCCGACCACGGCGACGAGGACCAGGGCCACGACGAGCCCGATCGTGCGGCCTGCCGGGCCCGAGAGCCACGAGGGCCGCGACGTGCCGGCGGACGGCGACTCCACCTGGGTGCTCATGCGGTGGTTCCTTCCATGACGAGGTCGAGCACGCCGTGCTCGTCGATGTCCTGCGCGGGTGCCCGGTGCACGACGCGCCCTTCGGAGACCACGAGCACGTGGTCGGCGAGGCCGAGGACCTCGGGGATCTCGCTGGAGACGACGACCACCGCCGTCCCGGCGTCGGCGAGCCGGCGCACGAGGGAGTAGAGCTCCGACCGCGCGCCGACGTCGACGCCGCGGGTGGGCTCGTCGAGCAGCAGCACGTCGCAGCCGTGGACGAGCCACCGGCCGAGCAGCGCCTTCTGCTGGTTGCCGCCCGACAGGGTGCGGGCCGCGCGGTCGACGTCCGTGGGCCGCAGGTCGAGGGCAGCGACCTGCTCGCGCGCCGCCGCGCGCTCGGCGCGCTCGTCGAGCCAGCCGCCGCGGGCGAACCGGGCGAACGTGGAGAGGGTGACGTTCCGGTAGACGGGCTCGTCGAGGACGAGGCCCTGGCTCTTGCGCTCCTCGGGGCACAGCCCGATGCCGGCTGCCACCGCGGCGTCGACCGACCCTGCGCGCAGGGTGCGGCCGTTCACCGCCACGCTGCCCGCCGTCCGCCGCCGCGCGCCGTAGAGCGTCTCGAGGATCTCCGACCGTCCCGCGCCCACGAGGCCGGCCAGCCCCACGATCTCCCCCGCCCGGACCTGGAACGAGACGTCGTCGAACGTGCCCCCGAGACCGAGCCCCTCGACGTCGAGCACCACCGGGGCCCCGTCGGGGACGCCGGGGCGCTCCGGGAACGCGTACTCGACGTTGCGCCCGGTCATGAGGCGGATGAGCTCCGTGGTGGGCGTGGTGGCCGCCGGGAGGTCGCGGCCCACCGTGCGCCCGTTCTTGAGGACCGTGATGCGGTCGCCGATCTCGCGGATCTCCTCCAGGCGGTGGGAGATGTACACGACCGCGACGCCCTGCTCCGTGAGCGCGCGGACCACGCGGAAGAGGTTGCGCACCTCCCCGGCGTCGAGCACGGCGGACGGCTCGTCCATGACGATGACGCGCGCGTCGTGGGACAGGGCGCGCGCCATGGACACGACCTGCTTGCCCGCGGCCGAGAGCTGGCCGACCTCGCGGTGGGGCGTGATCTCGGGGTGGCCGAGCCGCGCCAGCAGCTCGCGCGTGCGGGCGGCGACCTCGCGCCGCTGGGTGAACCCGCCGCGGTCGAGCTCGTGGCCGAGGAACACGTTCTCCGCGACGGTCAGCCCGTCGACGACGTCGAGCTCCTGGTAGATCGTCGCGACCCCGCGCTGCAGGGCCGCGACCGGGTGCGGGATCACGACCTCCTCGCCGTCCAGCACGATCCGGCCGGCGGTGGGCTGGTGCGCCCCCGCGAGGACCTTGATGAGCGTGGACTTCCCGGCGCCGTTCTGGCCGAGCAGGCAGTGCACCTCGCCCGGGAGCACGTCGAGGTCCACCCCGTCGAGCGCCTTGGCGCCCGGGAAGTGCTTGACGATGCCCTCCATGCGCAGCAGAGGGGCGGGGGCGTCGCTGCCCTCCGGCGGTGCCGCGTCGTCGCGGTCCACGTCGACCATGCGTCCGAACCTAGGACGCACTTCTGTCGATCGTCAAGCAAAAGACGGGTGTTATTCGATCGTGATTGACTACGGTCATGACGGAAGGCGCAGCGATCGGGCCTCGCACCCCCGGGGCCGGCGAGATGTTCCAGCTCCTGCGCGACGGCCGGGCCCGCACCCGAGCCGAGCTCGCGACCCTCACCGGGCAGGCCCGGTCCACCGTCGCCGGGCGGATCGACGCCCTCATGGCGGCGGGCCTCATCGCCCCCGCCGGCGAGGCCACCTCGACCGGGGGACGCCCGCCCGCCACCTTCGCGTTCAACCCGTCGTCGCAGGTGGTGCTGGGCGTCGACCTCGGCGCCACCCACGCCCGGCTCGCCGTGACCGACCTCGCGTCCACCGTGCTCGCCGAGCTCGACGCGCCCCTCGCGATCGCCGACGGGCCGGAGCCCGTGCTCGGCTGGGTCGCGGACACCGGGCGCAAGCTGCTCGAGACCGCGGGCCGCTCGCTGGGCGACCTCGCCGGCGTGGGCGTCGGCCTGCCCGGCCCCGTCGAGCACGCGACCGGGCACCCGAACAACCCGCCGATCATGCCCGGCTGGGACGACGCGGACGTGCCCGGCATCCTCCGCGGCCACTTCGACGCGCCGGCGCTCGTCGACAACGACGTGAACATCATGGCGCTCGGCGAGCACCGCATCGCCTGGCCCGACGTCCCCGACCTCATCCTCGTCAAGGTCGCCACCGGCATCGGCGCGGGCATCATCGCCGACGGCGCGCTGCGACGCGGCGCGCAGGGCGCCGCGGGCGACGTCGGGCACATCGCCGTGCCCGGGGCGGAGGACATCGTCTGCCGCTGCGGCAACGTCGGCTGCCTCGAGGCGATCGCGAGCGCGCAGGCCCTCGCGGTCCGGCTCCGCGCCGAGGGCCTGGACGTGTCCGGGCCCTCGGACGTCGTCGCGCTGGTCCGCGGCGGCGACGTCACCGCAGGCCGCGCGGTGCGCCAGGCCGGTCGCGAGATCGGCAGCGTCCTGGCCGCGACCGTCAGCCTGCTCAACCCGTCCGTCATCGTGCTCGGCGGCATCCTCGCCGAGGCGGGCGAGCACCTGCTCGCCGGGATCCGCGAGGTGGTCTACCGGCGGTCCCTGCCGCTGGCCACCCAGCACCTGCGCATCGCCGTCGCGCGCACCGGCGCGCAGGCCGGCGTGCTCGGCGCCGCCGCGATGGCCGCCGACCACGCGCTGTCCCCCGAGGCGGTGGACGCGCTCACGGCCTGAGCGCGCCGTCCGTACGATGCCGCGCATGACCTCGGCGTTCACCGGCCTCCTCGCCTATCCGATCACGCCGCTGGCCGAGGACGGGTCGATCGACCTGGACGGCCTGGAGGCCCTCGTCGCCACGGCCGTGTCCGCCGGCGCGGACGGCGTCGTCGTGCTGGCGACGTCCGGCTCCGGGGTCTCGTTCGACGACGACGAGCGCGACGCCGTGGTCCGGGGCGCCGTGGCGGCCGCGGGCGGCGCGCCGGTGCACGTGGGCACCGCCGGGGAGTCGGCGCACCGGGTCGTCGCACGGGCCCGGGCCGCAATCCACGCCGGCGCCTCGGGGCTCGTGCTGCCCCCGTTCGCGTACCTGCCGCTCGACGACGCGGAGGTGCGCGCGCTGTTCGCGCGGGTCGCGACCGCGGTCCCCGGCGCTCCGGTGTGCTTCTACAACAAGCCCGTGCAGCTCGGGGTGGACGTCTCCCCCGACCTGCTCGCGACGCTGCGCGACGACGGCTCCGTGGTCGCGGTCAAGGACCCGGCCTCGCTGCCGTCCCGGCCCGGCGGGCGCGTGCCCGAGCTCCGGGCCGCCGGGGTCGCCGTCGGGCTCAGCGGCGACACCGCGCTGGTCGGCGGGGCCGAGCCCGCGGACGCCTGGCACACCGGGCTCGCCGCGCTCGCCCCGGCCGAGTACGTCGCCGTCCGGCAGGCGCGGGTCCGCGGGGGCGCGGGCGCCGACGACGCGCGGGCCTGGCTGCTCGGCGTCGCGCACGCCGTGGCCGGGACGGGTCGGCCGGTGACGGCGCTGCACGCCGTCGCCGCCCTGCTGGGCACGCCGACCGCGCCGCCGCGCGACGCGCTCGTGCCGCTCACCCCCGCGGACGAGGCGGCGCTGCGGGACGCCGTCGCGCGCCGCCCCTGACCGCGCCGCCCGCGCCCCGCGCCGCCCCGCCCGCGCCGACGGACGTCAGCCCGCGCGCTCGAGCACCGCGACGTGCAAGTCCAGCAGTGCCGCTGTGCGCTCGCTCGGACCGCGACCGAAGCCGCACTCGGTCGCGACGCCGACGGTCCGGCCACCCAGCACCTGCGCGGCGGCGGCGAGGCGGCGCGCGGCGCCCTCGACGCCGTCCTCGTGGTGCAGGACGCCGAGGTAGAGCTCGGTGGTCGGGTCCAGCGCGAGATCGCCGAGCGCGGCGACGTACGCGACGTCGTCACGGTCGATCGGCACGGGCAGGTGCACCCAGGTGATCGGGCGCGGCAGCGCCGCGACCAGGGCGTTCGCCATCTCCACCAGGTGGCCGGTGTCCGCCGGCTCGACGAAGTGCTTCTCCGCCACGTCGCCGTAGCAAAGGTGGAAGCCGAGCTCGACGCCGTCCGGCACGTGCGCCGCGAACCGCGCCGCGCGGGTCGCGCACCCCGCGACGACGCCCTCGTCCCCGCCGGCGCCGGCGTCGAACCACGCCCGCGCGGCGCCGCCGCCGAGGTTCGCACCCTCGACGAAGGCGAACTCGGTGGCGAGGTCGACCTGCACGGCGAGGTCCTCGGCCGGGACCGCCGCGAGGATCTCCTCGAGCTCGCGCACCAGGGCAGCCTCGTAGACCGGGTGCACCGCGGCGCGGTCGGCCGGCGCGACGAAGGTCGTCACGGCCGCGAGCGGTGAGGGCAGGCAGACCTGGAACCGCGTGCCGGGCGCGATCACGCCCTCCGCGCGCAGGGCGACGAAGTCCGCGTACGAGGCGCGCGCCGCCTCCGCGTACCCCAGCGGCCCGAACCGCAGCCCTTTGGCCGGCACCGAGCCGTCGAGCACGTGCGGCCGCACGTCGAAGCCCGCCACGACGACGGGTTCGTCGCCCACGCGGACCAGTCCCTCGACCGCCTCGAACCGCGAGCCCTGGAACAGGATCCAGTGGAACCGCTCGCCCACCTCGCCGTCGGGGATGCGGCGGGCGTGCGCGCCGAGCCGCGTCGCGACGGTGCGCAGGGTGTCCCGCGCCGAGGGCAGGTTCACGGAGCCCACGAGGTGGGCGCCGCGCAGCGTCAGGGGCGAGGCGGTCTGATTCAAGGAGAGCGTGTCCGGCACCCGCGCATCGTAGCCCCGGGCGTCAGTCGTCCTCGCCCCCGTTCGCGCCCCCGTTCACGTCGTCGCCTTCGCCCTCGCCCAGCGCGGCCGGGCCGCCCTCGAGCAGCCGGGTGAACGCGGCCTCGTCGAGGATCGGCAGGCCGAGCTCCTCCGCCTTCGCCGCCTTCGAGCCGGCGTTCTCGCCCACGACGACGTAGTCCGTCTTCTTCGAGACCGACCCCGCCGCCTTGCCGCCCGCGGCGAGGACGGCCTCCTTGGCGCCGTCGCGGCTGTACCCCTCGAGCGAGCCCGTCACCACGACCGTCAGGCCGGCGAGCGGGCCGGTCGGCCCCTCGTCCGCCTGTGCCGCCATCGCCTCGGGCCCCGGGTGGTCCGGGATCCAGGTGCGCACCCCGGCCGCCTGCCAGCGGTCGACGATCTCGCGGTGCCACTCGACGTCGAACCAGGCCAGCAGCGCGTCCGCGATGATCGGACCCACGCCCTCGACGGCGGCCAGCTCCTCGCGCGACGCCGCGCGGACCGCGTCGAGCGAGCCGAACCAGCCCGCAAGCGCCCGGGCCGCCACGGGCCCGACGTGCCGGATGTTGAGGCTGACGAGGATGCGCCACAGGTCCTTGGTCTTGGCGAGCTCGAGCTCGTCGAGGAGCTTGGTGGCCGCGGCCGTCGGCTCCCACTGCGGCAGGGCCTCCCCCGCCGCCTCGGCCTCGGCTCGACGGGCCTTGGTGGACGTGACCTTCTTCCGGAACGGCGTCCGGCGACGGGCCACGCCGTCGTCGTCCATCTTGGGCAGCCCGGTCTCGGCGTCGCGCACGACGACCTCGATGGGCAGCAGCTCGTCCAGCGTGAGGTCGAACAGGCCCGCCTCGGTGCGCAGCGGCGGGACCTCGGGCACCTCGGGCTGGGTGAGCGCGGACGCCGTCACCTCGCCGAGCACCTCGACGTCCAGGCCCCCGCGCGAGCCGATGTGCTCCACCCGCCCGCGCACCTGCGCCGGGCAGGACTCGGCGTTCGGGCAGCGCAGGTCGACGTCGCCCTCCTTCATCGCCCGCAGCGGGGTGCCGCACTCGGGGCACCGCTCCGGCATGACGAACTCCTCGCGCGGGTAGCCGTCGTCGGCCAGCGCGGTCACGGGCCCGAGGATCTCGGGGATGACGTCGCCCGCCTTGCGCAGCACGACCATGTCGCCGATGCGCACGCCCTTGGCCTTCACCACGTCCTGGTTGTGCAGCGTCGCCTGCCGCACCGTGGACCCCGCCACCAGGACCGGCTCCATCACGGCGTACGGCGTCGCGCGGCCGGTGCGGCCCACGCCCACCTGGATCGCCACGAGGCGGGTGGTGACCTCCTCCGGCGGGTACTTGTAGGCGATGGCCCACCGCGGCGCGCGGCTCGTCGCGCCCAGCCGCTGCTGGTCGCCCAGCGCGTCGACCTTGACGACGATGCCGTCCAGCTCGTGCTCGATGTCGTGGCGGTGGGCGCCGAACCACTCGATCATCTCGACGACGCCGTCGATCCCCTCGACCACGCGGTTGTGCGGCGAGACCGGCAGCCCCCACCGCGCGAAGTGCTCGTACGCCTCGGACTGCCGGGCCAGCTCGGTGTGCTCCCCCGCCGTCCACTGCAGGGCGCCGATCCCGTGCACGTAGAGGCGCAGGGACTCCACGCGGGCGACCCCGGCCTCGAGCTCCATGCCCTCCTTCTTGTCGAGCAGCTGGCGCAGCCCGCCGGCCGCCGCGTTGCGCGGGTTGGCGAACTGCGGGAAGCGGCGGAGGGCGGCGACCCGGGCACGCTCCTCGTCGAACGGGCGGGCGGAGGTCGCGCGCCCGTCGTGCCGCGCGCGGGACTCGGCGACGACGCGGTCGCGGAGCTCTGCCTGCAGCGCGTTCAGCCGCTCGAACGACGCGACGGGGATGAAGACCTCCCCGCGGACCTCGACGAGGTCGGGGTGGCAGTCGCCCGCCAGCCGTCGCGGGATGTCGGCGATCCGGAGCGCGTTCTGCGTGACGTCCTCGCCGGTGCGGCCGTCGCCGCGGGTCGCCGCGCGCACCAGGCGGCCCTTCTCGTACAGCAGGGCGATCGCGAGGCCGTCGATCTTCACCTCCGACAGGTAGCCGACGTGCTCGGCGCGCAGGTCGCGGGCCACGCGGGCGTCCCACGCCCGCAGCTCGTCGACGGAGAACACGTTGTCGAGGCTGAGCATGCGCTCGACGTGCTCGACCGTCGCGAACCCGGCGGCGGCCGCGCCGCCCACCCGCTGCGTCGGCGACTCGGGGGTCTGCAGCGCCGGGTGCGCGGCCTCGATCGCCTCCAGCTCGTGCATCCGCGCGTCGTACTCGGCGTCGGACACCCGCGGGGCGTCGTCCTCGTAGTAGGCGCGCTGGTCCTCCTCGACGAGGGCGACCAGCTCGGCCCAGCGGCGCTGTGCGGTGGCCTCGTCGAGCAGGGTGTTCTCGGTGTCCGTCACGGGCCCATCTTGCCGCGTGCCGCCGACACCGGCCGGGTCGGGCACCTCGAGCGGCCCGACCTGCGAGAAGGCCTGTCCCGATGCTGTCCGAACCGCTACGATTCTGGCGTTTTGGCCCCCTCTCGACCGACAGCAAGGACGCCCATGAAGATCGCCGTCGTCGGCGCCGGCTTCGCCGGCCTGGCCAGCGCCAAGGTGCTCCGCGAGTTCGGGCACGACGTCACCGTGCTCGACAAGGCCCCCGACGTCGGCGGCGTGTGGAGCGCGAGCCGCCGCTACTCGGGCCTCACCACGCAGAACAACAAGGGCTCGTACGCCTTCTCCGACCTGCCCATGCCGAAGGACTACCCCGAGTGGCCCAGCGGCCAGCAGGTGCAGGCGTACCTCGAGCGGTACGTCGACCTCCACGACCTGCGCGGCGCGCTCCGGCTGTCGACCGAGGTGGTGCGCGCCGAGCTGACCCCCGCGGAGGACGCCTGGTTCGTCACCGCGCGCCACGCGGGCGAGCCGGTCGGCGAGCCCGAGCGCTTCGACCACGTCGTGGTCGCGAACGGCATCTTCTCCGACCCGGTGATCCCGCGCTTCGAGGGCCTCGCGCAGCTGCTGCGCGCCGGCGGCAAGGTCGTCGCCTCGAGCCAGCTCACGTCCCTCGAGGACGCGCGCGGCAAACACGTCGTCGTCGTCGGGTACGGCAAGTCCGCGTGCGACGTCGCCGCCGAGATCGCCCCGGTCGCCGCGAGCACCCAGGTCGTCGCGCGGCACCTGCTGTGGAAGCTGCCCAAGCGGCTCGGCAACGCGCTCAACTACAAGTACCTCCTGCTCACCCGGATGGGCGAGGGCCTGTTCCGCTACGAGACGCTGTCCGGCGGCATGGAGAAGTTCCTGCACGGCCCGGGCGACGGCGTGCGGAAGTCGATGCTCGCCAGCGTCGGCGCGGTGTCCGTCAGGCAGTTCCACCTCGAGAAGCTCGGGCTCGTGCCGCGCGGCGAGTTCGCCGACATCGCCCGCTCCACCGTCTCGCTCGCCACCGACGGCTTCTTCGAGCAGGTGGCCGAGGGCAGGATCGACGTGCACCGCGAGTCCGAGATCGAGCGCCTCGCCGTCGACGACGACGGCGCCCCCGTCGCCGTGCTCGACGACGGCACCACGGTCCGCGCCGACCTCGTGGTGTGCGGCACCGGCTTCCACCAGCGCGTGCCGTTCCTCGACGACGACCTGCAGGCACGCCTGCTCGACGACCGCGGCAACTTCCAGCTCTACCGGCAGGTGCTGCCGCACGACGTGCCGCACCTGACCTTCGCCGGGTACAACTCGTCGCTGTTCAGCCCGCTGTCGGCCGAGGTCGCCGCGCTGTGGACCGCGGCCCACCTCGCCGACGCCGTCGACGTGCCGCCCGTCGAGGAGCGGCGCGAGCTCGTCGCGAGCCGCGTGGAATGGATGGAGAAGCGCACCGAGGGCAAGCACGCGCGCGGCACCAACGTCATCCCGTTCTCGCTGCACCAGATCGACGAGATGCTGACGGACCTCGACCTGCAGCTGCCCGCGGCCACCCGCGCGGGCCAGTGGCTGCTGCCGGTGGACCCCAAGGCGTACCGGCACCTGCCCGGCCGGCTGCGCGCACGGATCGGCTGACCGCGGGCGGGCCGGCCGACCCGTCAGGGTCCGCCGGTCCGCCGGTCACCGGAATCGGACGGGCAGCTCCCGCGGGTAGCGCACCCACGCCGAGCGCACCGGCTCGACGTCGGCCGGCGCGACGGTGAGCTCCATGTCCGCGACCCGGGCGAGAAAGTGCCCCACGACGGTCCGGGTGATCAGCGGCGCCGTCCGGTGCGCCGGGCACGCGTGCGCGCCCGTCCCCCAGGTGAGGTGGAAGCGCGCGTCGACCTGCTCCCACGGGTCCGCGGCGCGGACGGTGCGGTCGGCGTTGGCGGCCGCGACCGCCGGCACGACGGCGTCGCCCGCGGCGATCGCCTGACCGCCCAGCTCGCCGTCCGCGAGGGCGTACCGCGGCCGCAGGTGCGGCAGCGGGGGCGCGTCGCGCGCCACCTCGTCCAGCGCGTCGTCGAGCGAGAGGCGGCCGCCGTGCAGGCGGGCGGCGAACGCCGGGTCGGCGAGCAGCCGCTGCAGCGCGGTGGCGATCCACGCGATCTCGGCGTCGTGCGCCGTGGCGAACACGAGCCCGACGGCGGCCATCACCTCGAGGTCGTTCTCGTGCGCGGGGTGCGCGAGCAGCGCGGACGTGAGGTCGTCGCTCGGCTCCGCGCGACGCCCGGCGACGAAGCCCGCGAGCAGGTCCTCCGCCTCGACGGACGCCGGGTGGGCGTCGTCCGTGCCGGAGCGCTGGGCGACGGTGAGCTCGTGCATCCGGCGCGCGTCCGCGAGCGTCATGCCGAGCAGGTCGGCCAGCACCCGCACCGGGACGTCGACGGCGTACTCCGCGACCATGTCCGCCGTGCCGCGGGCGGCCAGGCGGTCCAGCGCCGACGCGCAGGCGACGTCCGTCGTGCGTCGCACCCGCCGGTCCTCGACGGCGTCGAGCGTGTCGGCCAGGGGCGTGCGCAGCCGCCGGTGCTCCGCACCGTCGCGGTCATGGGCGCCGTCGCGCGGCGCGAGCAGCGCGCGGGTCGCCGAGCGCCGACCGACCAGCCCCTCCGCCTCGTACCCCCAGTGCCGCGCGTCGCGGGAGAACATCGCCTCGTTGCGCAGGACGGCGGCGACCTCGGCGTGGCCGAGCGCGAGCCACGCCGGCACGCCCGGCTCGAGGTCGACGGGCGCGAGGGCGCCCCAGCGCGAGCGCAGCGCCTCGTACCGGGCCGCCGGGTCGGGCGCGCCCGCCAGGTCGGCGAGCAGCGGCCGGTCGGCCACGTCCTCGAGCCGCACCACGCGCACCGCCCCGGTGAGGCTCATGCGGCCTCGCCCGCGCGCGCGAGACGCACCGCGTGCGCGACGAGCGCCTGGAGAGCCTCCACGGCCTGGCGTCGCTCGCGCAGGTCGCCCGCGACGACGGGGGTGTCCGCCGGCAGGTCGAGCGCGGCGCGCACCGCGTCGGTGGTGTGCCGCGGCGCGTCCGGGAACTCGTTGACCACGATGGTCACCGGCAGCGCCGTGTGCTCCTCGAGCTGGTCCAGCACCTCGAAGCTGTCCTCCAGCCGGCGCGTGTCCACGACGACGAGGGCGCCCACCGCGCCGTCCGCCAGCCCCGCCCACAGGTCCCAGAAGCGCTTCTGCCCGGGCGTGCCGAACAGGTAGAGGGCCGTGGTGCCGCCCACCGTGACGCGCCCGAAGTCCATCGCGACCGTCGTCGTGGTCTTCTCCCCCAGCCGCGGGTCGACGCCCAGGCTGGCCGCCGTGATCGTCTCCTCCGTGCTCAGCACGGGGATCTCGCTCACCGCGCCGATGAGCGTCGTCTTGCCCACGCCGTACGCGCCCACCACGAGCACCTTGACCGACCGCTCGACGGTGGACGCGAGGTGCAGGGAGGCGGGGTCGACGGGTGGCGCCTCAGAACCGGCGGAGACCATCGAGGACCTCCTCCAGCAGGTCGACGCCCGGCAGGTCGTGGGTCGCCGGCGACCGGACCGCCAGGTAGCCGGCGTCGAGCAGGTCGGAGGCGAGGACGGCGACCAGGCTGGTGGGCAGGCGCAGGTACGCGGCGAGCTCGGCGAGGGCCAGCGTGCCGCGGCAGGTCTCGAGCAGTGCGCGCTCGTGCCGGCCCGCGCCGACGGGCAGCTCGCGGCCGTCGTCCACCGCGCACAGCAGCGTCTCCGGCCGCAGCGTGTTGCGGCTCGGGTGCGCGCGCCCGCCCGTGAGGACGTACGAGCGCACCGGGTGGTCGCGGTAGCCGTCCGTCATCGCGTCTCCCCGTCGGCGGGCACGGCGGGGCGCAGCACGTCCGTGCCGAGCGTCCGCTCGCCGATCATCAGCACCTGGGCCTGCATCTGCTGGGCCACGAGCCCCGGGTCGACCGCCGCGTCGGTGACGACCGCCAGCCGCGAGCCGTCGCCCGCACCGCGCACGAAGAGGAAGCCGCCGTCGAACTCGACCAGCACCTGGCGCAGCGCGTCGCCGGCGCCGAACTCCCGCCCCATGCTCATGCCGAGTGCGACGAGGCCGGCGCACGCCGCCGCGACCTTGTCGGCCGTGTCCGGGGGCGTCACGTCCGTGCGGACCTTCACCAGGCCGTCCGAGCTGAGCACGACGACGTGGCGCACGCCGCGCACCCCGGCGACGAGGTCGAGCATCCAGCTGTCCGGGTGCGCGAGCGCGGGCGTCGCGTCGGTGGTCGGGGTCGTCATGAGTCCTCCGAGGTCACGTCCGGCACGGCGGACGGCTGCTGGCTGGGGTGGTCGGTGGTCGGGGCGCCGTCGGTGGTGGCGTCGCGGTCGGCGGAGAAGAACGCGCCGATCCACGCGCCGGCCTCCTCCGCCGTCTGCACCGGGACGGCCGCGGTCGGGGCGGACGGCGGCGCGGCGGGCACCGAGCGCTGGGTCCCCGTTGCGGGGCCGCGGCGCGAGCGCCGCTGCGGCAGGGCCGGGGCGCCGTCCGGTCCCGGCGTCCTGCCGTGGGTCTGGGCGGCCGCCGTCTCCGGCGTGGCCGGGGCCTCCGGGGCGGGCCCGGGCCACGGGTCGTCGACGCTCGGGGCGAGCGTGCCGGGAGCCGCGGCGGCCGCGGTGACGAGCTCGGCCGGCACCATGACCACGGCGCGCAGGCCGCCGTACACGGACTCCGTGAGGTCCACCCGCAGGTCGAGGGCGCGGGCGTACGACCCGACGACCGCGAGGCCGGTCTGCGGCACCTCGCCCAGGTCGGCGATGCCCACGGGCCGCGCCCCGGATGCGACGGCACGCACCCGCTCGAGCTCGCGGGCTGCCATCCCGACGCCGCAGTCGTCGACCTCGACGACCGCGCCCCGCTGCACCTGCCGGATCGCGACGAGCACCTGGGTGCTGGGCGGCGAGCACTGCGTCGCGTTGGCGAGCAGCTCGGCGAGGACGTGCACGATCGGCTCGACCGCACGCCCGACGACGGCCAGCCCCGGGTCGCCGGAGACCTCGACGCGCTGGAACGCCGTGATCCGCCCGGCGGCCGCACGCACGACGTCGGGCAGGGCGAGCGGGTCGTCCCACGTCTGCCCCGGACGCCGGCCGCAGAGCGCGACGAGGTTCTGCGCCTGGCGGGCGTGCTGCGCGGCGGCGTGGTCGATCCGCATGGACGTCTGCAGCACGTCGGGGTCGGCCGCGTGCCGCTGCACCATGCGCGCCGCCTCCTCCTGGATGCGGTGCGCCGACGCCTGCACCTTGCGCCCCAGGGCGACGACGGCGGTCTCGACGGCGGCGCGCTGGTCGTCGCGAGCCTCGCGGGTGCGCGCGAGCTCGGCCGTCGCGTCCTCGAGCGCTGCGGCGGCCGCCGCGAGCTCGGCCGCCAGCTCGTCGCGCTCCGCCCGCAGCACCGCCCGGTCGTGGTCGCCGCGCGCGACGGCGCGGGACAGCGCCACGACCGCGACGACGACGAGCAGCGCGGCGACGCCGGACAGCGACGCCGAGCCTGCGGGCGACAGCCGGTCGCCGAGCACCGGCACGGCCGCGAGGCAGAGGACGGCCGCGGCCGCGCAGAGCTGGGCCGGCACGCGCGTCGTCGCGCGCGGGCCGGCAGAGGTCGTCGTGCTCACCGCACCCCCGTGGGTGGAAGGATCGGGTCCCGGCGGACGTGACCGTGCCGCTCCGAAAGCGGCGTTCTCCGCGAAACCCTTGGAACGTCCATAGCGGGATCAATGCCCTGACCAGGAGTTTCTACCACGGGCACCCCCCGGGTGAAAGGCACCCGCGCCCGTCGGCGCGCCCGGCGGCTAGGGTGCCGAGCATGACCGCCGAGCACGTCGACACCGCACCGTCGGACCCGCCCGCCGCCCCGCCGTCCCCGCTCGACCCGGCCCGGCCGGACCCGTTCGCGTGGCTCGAGGAGGTCGACGGCACCGAGGCGCTGGCGTGGGTGCGCGGCCGCAACGACCACGCGCACACGACCGTGGGTGCCGCCCCCGGGTTCGCGGCGACCGAGGCGGCGGTCCGCGAGGTGCTCGACTCCGACGAGCGCATCCCCGACGTCTCCCGGATCGGCGACCACCTGTACAACTTCTGGCGCGACGCCGCGCACGAGCGCGGCCTGTGGCGCCGCACCACCCTCGACTCGTACCGGACCGACGCGCCGGAGTGGGAGACCGTGCTCGACCTCGACGCGCTCGCCGCGGCGGAGGGCGAGAGCTGGGTGTGGCACGGCGCGTCGCTGCTGCGCCCGACGCCCGAGCAGCTCGCGGCGGGCGAGCCCTGGCGCCGGGCGCTGGTCGACCTCTCCCCCGGCGGCTCGGACGCGGACGTCACGCGCGAGTTCGACCTCGTCGCCAAGCGGTTCGTCCCCGCCTCCGAGGGCGGCTTCGAGCGCGACACGGCGCGCGACGACGGCCGCACCGGCGCCAAGGGCGGCCTGGCCTGGGCCGACGAGGACACGGTGTACGCCTTCACGGACTTCGGCCCGGGCACGACGACGCCGTCCGGGTACCCGCGCATCGCGAAGCTCTGGCGCCGCGGCACGCCGATCGAGGACGCCGTCGTCGTCTACGAGGGCACCGACGACGACATGTACATCTCCGCGCGCCGCTCGCGCACGCCGGGCTTCGAGCGCGACCTCGTGAGCCGCTCGATCGCCTTCTACCGGTCGGAGACGTTCCTCGCCGAGGCGGTCGGGACGCCCGAGCAGCGGCTGGTGAAGATCGACGTGCCCGAGTCCGCGGAGGTCGGCTTCCACCGCGAGTGGCTGCTGGTCGAGCTGCGCGACGACTGGGCGCCGGCGGGCACCACGTACGCCGCCGGCTCGCTGCTGGCCGCGCCGGCGGACGCGTTCCTGGCCGGCTCGCGCGACCTCACCGTCCTGTTCGAGCCCACGCCGTCGACATCGCTGGTCGGCGCCTCGTGGACGCGCCACCACCTGGTCGTCAACGTGCTCGACGACGTGAAGAACGCCGTCCACGTGCTCACCCCGCCCGCCGACGCGTCCCCCGGCACGGCGGCCGGCGTGCCCTGGACCCGCTCGGAGCTCCCGCTCGGCGGCGGGCTGCTCACCGTCGGCGTGCGTGCCGTCGACCCCCTCGACAGCGACGACGTCTGGGTCACGACCACCGGCTACCTCACGCCGTCCACCCTCGCGCTGGCGGCCGTCGTCGGGCCGGGGGCGGAGCCCGGCGCGCCCGAGCCGCTCAAGGCCGCGCCGGCGTACTTCGACGCCGACGGCATGGTCGCGGTGCAGCACTTCGCAGCCTCCGACGACGGCACGCGCGTGCCGTACTTCGTCGTGGGCCGCGAGGACCTGGTGGGCCCGGCCGACCCGACGACGCCGGGCACCGCGCCGACGCTGCTGTACGGGTACGGCGGCTTCGAGATCCCGCTGCTGCCGGGCTACTCCGGCACGGTCGGGCGGGCGTGGCTCGCCCGCGGCGGCGTGTACGTCGTCGCGAACATCCGTGGCGGCGGCGAGTACGGCCCCGCGTGGCACCAGGCCGCGCTGCGCGAGCGGCGGCACAAGGCGTACGAGGACTTCGCGGCCGTCGCGCGCGACCTCGTGGCCCGCGGCATCACGACGCCCGAGCACCTCGGCGCGCAGGGCGGCTCCAACGGCGGGCTGCTGGCCGGGAACATGCTCACGCAGTACCCCGACCTGTTCGGCGCGGTCGTGGTGCAGGTGCCGCTGCTCGACATGAAGCGGTACTCGCACCTGCTCGCGGGCGCGTCGTGGGTGGCGGAGTACGGCGACCCCGACACCGACGACTGGGAGTTCGTCCGCACCTTCTCGCCCTACCACCTGCTCGAGGGCGGCCGCGCCTACCCGCCGGTCCTGTTCACGACGTCGACCAAGGACGACCGCGTGCACCCGGGCCACGCGCGCAAGATGGCGGCGCTCATGCTGGCCACGGGCGGGCCCGGCGCGGACGTCACGTACTACGAGAACGTCGAGGGCGGCCACGGCGGCGCCGCCAACAACGCGCAGGCCGCGCACATGTCAGCCCTGGCCTGGACGTTCCTGCGCGAGCGCCTCGCCTGACCGGCCCGGTCCCGGCGGCCCGCCGGGGCCCGTGTCAGGCCGGCCCGAGGGCCGCGCGCACCGACGTCCACGACGCGAGCTGCGCGCGCACGTCCTCCCGCGTCTCCGTGGCGAGGGCCTCGGCGTAGGCGCGCTCGAGCAGGTCGTCGACGAGGACCTTCGCGCCCGTGGCGGCCGACTCGACCGCCGCCGCCACCATGACGAGGCTGAGCACGTTCTCGTGCGCCTCGCCCATGGGCGTGGGACCGCCGTCGAGCGCCGCGAGGAAGGTCGCCAGCGACCCGGCGATCCCGTCGCCGGGGTCCGCACCCTCCGCCGCGTCGCGCGGCCCCTCGACGACGGGGTCGTGGTCGCCGTCCCAGACGGCCGTGCCGTCCCGTCCCGAGAGCCGCCAGGCCCCGTTCCACGACGTCTCCTGGCCCGGGCTGCACCAGCTGCCCGTGTAGGAGTAGCGGACGCCGCCCGTCATCTCGAAGACCGCGGTCGCCGCGGCGTCGCCGTCGTACCAGCTCCACGACGGGTTGAACTCCTCGCAGTACACCGAGACGGGCTCGGCACCCAGCAGGAACCGGGCGGTGTCGAACGGGTGGATCGCCATGTCGAGCAGCAGCGGGTGCGCCATCGCGTCGCGGAACCCGCCGAAGCGCGGCGCCTTGAAGAACTCGGTGGTGAGCACCCCCAGGTCGCCGAGGGTGCGGGCCTGCTCCCGGAAGGCGAAGAGCTGCCGGTTGTAGCGGCGCGACTGGCTCACGACGAAGAGCTCCCCGGTCACCTCCGCGGCCGCGACGAGCGAGAGCGCGCGCGGCACCGACTCGGCCACCGGCTTCTCGCCCAGCACGGGCAGCCCCGCGAACAGCGCGGCCGTGGTCACGGGGTGGTGCGCGGCCGGGACGGTGACGTTCACGACGGCGCGCGCACCGGTCTCCCGGGCGAGCGCGACGGCGTCCGTCCCGACCGGGACGTCAGCGAGCCCGGCGTCGGCGAGCGCCCCGCGGGCGGCGTCGAGGTCGAGGTCGACGACGCCGGCGAGCTCGGCGCCCGCCTCCGCCTGGATCGCCGCGAGCCACGCGCGACCCATGCCGCCGGCGCCGACGAGGACGAGCGAGGTGCTCACAGCCCGGCCTCCGCGGCGGCGGCGCGGGCCTCGTCGTTCAGCGCGCCGCCGTAGCCCTGGCCGCGGTAGAAGTCCTCGGTCTCGTAGCGCAGCAGCGTGGGGGCCGTGCGGTCGGGACGCACGGTCACGGCCCACCCGACGGCGTTGGAGATGACCTTGCGGACCCCGTCGTGGAAGTACGTCGGGTACTCCTGGTCACCGGGGCGGAAGTAGAAGATCTTGCCGAAGCCACGCCGGTAGGTGATGCCGGAGCGGAACACCTCGCCGCCGGAGAACGTGCTGAGGAAGACGGTCTCGTCCGGGGCGGGGACGTCGAAGAACTCCCCGTACATCTCGTCCTCCTCGATGATCATGGGGTGCGGGATGCCCTGGGCGATCGGGTGCGTCGGGTCGATCGTCCACACCAGCTCCCGGTCGTGCTCGGCGCGCCAGCGCAGGGTGCAGGTGGTGCCCATGAGCTTCATGAAGATCTTCGACCAGTGCCCGGAGTGCAGGACGACCAGACCCATCCCCTCCAGCACGTGCCGGTGCACCCGCTCGACCACCTCGTCGGCGACCTCGCCGTGCGCGGCGTGGCCCCACCAGGTGAGCACGTCGGTGTCGCGCAGCACCTCCTCGGTGAGCCCGTGCTCGGGGTCGTCGAGCGTCGCGGTGCGCACGCGCACGCCGTCGCCGAGGTTCTCCTCGATGCCCTGCGCGACGGCGCCGTGCATGCCGTCGGGGTAGCGGGCGGCGACCGACGGCTCGAGCTGCTCGTGGCGGTTCTCGCCCCAGACGGTGACGCGGATCGGTGCGGTCATGGTCTCTCCTTCGGGTGGTGGCGGGTCGGTGCGGCGGAGGGTGGTGGCGGGTCGGGCCGGGTCAGCCGGCGACCGGCGTGGTCCGTGTCGACGTGCGCCGCACCAGCACCGCGGGCGCGAGCTCCTGCTCGCCGCCGGGTGGTGCGTCACCGTCGAGCAGGGCGAAGACGCGCTCCATCACGCGCCGCGACACGTCGCGCGGCCGCGGCGACGTGGCGGTGAGGCCGTGCGGCTCGGCCTCGGCGTCGAGGGCCAGACCGACGACGTCGACGTCCCGACCCGGCCGGCGGCCCCGGTCCGCCAGCGCGCGGAACGTCGCGGGGATCGCGGTCGCGAGCACGAGGCCGGGCCCCTCGCCGGACGCGAGGACGTCGTCGACGACGCGCCCCACGTCCGGTTCGCCGGCCGGCCCGTGCCAGCGCAGCTCGACGCCGCGCTCCGCGGCCGTCGCGCGCGCCCCGCGCTCGAACCGCGGCACGAAGTTGATGCCCTGCGCGGTGACGTCCGGCCCCCAGCCCAGCACGTCCACCGTCCGGTGCCCCAGGTCGGCGAGCTCGGCCACGAGCAGCCCGCCCGCGGCCTCGAAGTCGAAGTCGAGGCAGTCGAGCCCCTCGGCGTCGTCCGGGATCCCGATGAACACGACGGGCAGCGAAAGCTCCCGCGCCACGTCGACGCGGTCGTCGTCGGTGCCGACCCCCATGACGACGAGGGCGTCGCACAGCGAGCGACCCGCCACCCGGCGCAGCCCCGCCGGGCCCTCGTCGGCGGTCACGAGGAGCACGTCGTGGTCGCGCCGCCGCGCGGCCAGCAGGATCTCCTCGACGAACACCATGAGGCGCTGCACGCTGGAGTCCGGGTCGACCGGCACCACGACCGCGACGGTGCTGGTGCGGTGCCCGGCCAGGGCCCGCGCCCCGGCGTGCGGCTCGTAGGTCAGGCGGTCGATGGCCTCCTGGACGCGCCGCCGCGTCTCCGGGGAGATCGGGCGCTTGCCGCTCATGACGTAGGAGACCGTCGACTGCGACACCCCGGCCTCGCGCGCGACGTCGGCGCTGGTCGGCCCCTTCGGCACGTCGTCTCCCGTCGTCGGCGGACGTCGCCGGATCCCGGCGAAGGTCATCGATGCGCATCGACGCGCATGGTCGACGACACTAGCGACGCGCCGCCGGGGCGGCAAGGGTGTCGGCGGGGCCCGCGGGTCGAGCCCAGGCGAAGGTCTGCGTGTCCCACCGTTCATCCTGGCCGTAGGAGAAGGCGCAC